>NZ_JAKEVJ010000041.1:0-41907 GCF_022398425.1 Shewanella sp. Isolate7
GAACATCGTTTCCAGTGGATAGGGACGACGACCATTGCCCGCTTTTGGATAAAAGGGCTCAATCACTTCCAGCAGTTGAGTCCATGGTAACAGGTTGTCCATCCGAGATAAGAAAATCTCTTTACGGGTCTGGCGGCGCTTGCTGGAAAACTCACTATCGGCAAAAGTTAACTGTTGGCTCATGGGCGGTAATGGCTGTGATTTACTATGTAGCTATGATCTCACATCTGGGACTTATTCGCATCTTCCTTAGGGGAATTATTTCCCTGCCAATTCAAAGGCTATTCTTCTAGTATTAATTCCTCAACAGAGGAATTTCTATGGCAGAAGCAAAGAGTCGTGTCGGCCGTCCCAGTGGCGACACTCAAAATCGCGATAAGCTGATCCTGGCGGCGAGAAATCTGTTTATCGAACGCCCCTATGCCCAGGTATCGATTCGGGAGATCGCCAGCATGGCGGGGACAGATCCGGGCCTGATCCGCTACTACTTCGGCTCCAAGGAGCGCCTGTTCTCTGCCATGATCCACGAGACGGCGATGCCCGTGATGGCCCAGCTCCACAAGGCGAGGAGAGAGGTGCGCCAGGAGAGTCCGGCGGACTTGCTGCAGACCTACTACAGCGTCATGAGCAAGCATCCGCACTTTCCCCGCCTGATGCTACGCCTCGCCGGGCTGGATCAGAGCCTGCCGGAAAATGCCGAGGTGACAAAGGCCTTATACGAGGTGGTTAACTTCGAGAATGTCGCCATATTTCAACGATTAAAAGAGAAGGGCATGTTGAAGGACGATGTGGATGCACAGTGCGCCCAGCTGAGTTTCTTCGCCATGATGGTGTTTCCCTTTATCGTGCCCGAAAACCTACTTCAAAGAGTCGGTATTGAGATCACGCCGACGTTTTTACAGCGGCTTGCCGAGCAAAATACCCGTCTGTTGCAGCGTGGCCTGATGGAAGTGAAGGATGAGAGTGATGAATAATAAGAAACGCTATCTATTGGTCGGTGTGGGCGTTGGTGTGCTGGCCATCTTGCTCGCGGTATTGCTGAAACCCTCACCCTCCTTAGTCGCGGGCTATGATAAGGCCAGGGCGGTTGAGGTGACGCCCTTAACCCAGCAGGCGATCGCCCCCAGGGTGACAGGCTTTGGCCGGGTCGAGCCCAAGCATGTGTGGCAGGCGGTGGCCGAGGTGGGTGGCAAGGTGTTATACCGTCATCCCCAGCTGGAAACCGGGCGCATGCTGCCAAAGGGTACGCTGGTGCTAGAGATCGATCCCCTGGAGTACCAACTCAAGGTCGCCCAGGCCCAGGCCAGCATGCACGCCACCCAGGCGCAGCTGACCCGCCTGGATCAACAGGAGAAAAACCTCAACACCAGCCTGAAGATAGAGCAGCAGAAGCTGGTGCTTGCCGAGCAGGAGTATCAGCGCAAGCTGACCCTGAAGAAGCGCAATCTGGTGTCGAGTTCCGAGCTGGAAAACCAGAAGCAGTCGCTGCTGGCCCAGACCAAGCTGGTGGAAGATCTGCAGAGTTCACTCAAGCTGCTCCCGGACGATCGCAAGGTGAGCGAGGCGCAGCTGAGTGTCGATATGGCGCAGCTACAAGACGCCGAACGCCGCCTGAATCAGACCAAGGTGGTGCTGCCTTTCGATGCGCGGGTGTCGGACATCAATATCGAGCAAGATCAGGTGGTGGCCGCCGGCGCCGTGATGCTGGTGGCCCACAGGCTGGGCACCGCCGAGATCAAGGCGGAGTTATCCTTGCAGGACATGCGCGCCCTGGTCAGCAGCCTGGTACAGGCATCACAGCCTAGAAGCATGCCCTCTATCGATGAGTTTGGCTTGCAGGCAGAGGTTAGTTTTCAGGCGGGTAATCATAGCTTTAGCTGGCCAGCCAAGGTGACCCGTGTCGCCGAGACCGTCAATCCTAATCAGGCCACCATAGGCGTCTATCTGGAGGTGGAGCAGGACTTTAATCAGATGGATCTCCTGCTGCGTCCGCCGCTGACCAAGGGGATGTTTGTCAGCGCGGTGATCAGCGGTAAGCCCAGAGAACATTTCGTGATCCCAGAGCGGGCACTGCGAGGCGATCAGATTTATTTGATGGACGCCGAGCACAAGCTAATGATCAAGCCGGTCGAGGTGCTATTCCGTCACGAGCAGCAGGTGGCCATCACCGGTGATCTGAAGGCGGGCGAGACGCTAGTGCTTAACGACCTGATCCCGGCTATCCCCGGCATGTCCCTTAAGCCCGTGGTCGCAGAGGGAGGGGCGCCGCTGTGATCGCTTATATCACCCGACATCCCACCTTGGCTAACCTGCTGATGTTGGCCTTTCTGCTGCTGGGTGTCGTCAACATGGGCAGCATCAAGCGTGAAACCTTCCCCGAGTTTGCCCCGCCCTATGTGATGGCCACTGTGGTCTATCCGGGCGCCTCGCCGGTCGAGGTGGAAGAGAGCATCTGCCTGCGGATGGAGGATGCGGTCGATGGCCTGGCCAATATCGAAGAGGTCAAGTGTGACGCCCAGGAGGGGATCGCCTCCATGCGTCTCAAGCTGGAACCTAAGGCCGATCTGGGACGCATGCTGGTGGATGTGCAGACTCAGATCAACGCGATTAACAACTTTCCTGCGCAGATCGAGCCGCCCATCGTCAAGGAGCTGGATTGGGCTGAGCCCGTGGTGGATATCGCCATCGTTGCCGATACCAGTTGGCCACATCTGAAAAGCTACGCCGAAGATCTAAAGCGCCGCCTCAAGATTGACGCAGGTGTGAGCCTGGTATCCATCGCCGGCTTCTCGGACCATCAGCTGCGTATCGAGCTTAATCAGGCGGATATGCGCAGGCTGGGGCTGACCGCCGCCGAGATCGCCGATAAGGTCGGCAGGCAGAATGTGAAGATGCCGGCGGGAAATATCGAGCTTAAGGATAAGAATATCCTGCTCAGGTTCGACGAGCGTAAGGTTACCCCGGCCTCGTTGGCAGAGATCATCGTCGCCTCCAATCCCGATGGCAGTGTAGTGCGTCTGGGCAATATCGCCACCATCAGCGACAGATTCGAGCTGGATGAGGAGCATATTCAGTTCAATGGCAGCAACGCGGCGCTGCTCAAGGTGCAGAAGAACAAGGCTGATGATGCGCTGCGGATCAAGGCCAGGGTAAGCGAGTTTATCGAGCGGGAACAGGCCCGTGCTCCGGATGGCGTGCGCTTGACCATGACCAATGATCTCTCCTCCGTGCTGCAAGACAGGCTGAAGATGATGATCACCAACGGCTGGCAGGGGATCATCCTGGTCTTTCTCAGCATGTGGCTGTTTTTCTCCCTGCGCTACTCCTTCTGGGTATCGGCCGGCCTGCCGGTCGCCTTCCTCGGTGGACTCTACCTGATGAGCCTGTTCGGCGTGTCCATTAACCTCATGAGCCTGGTGGGGCTGCTGATGGCGATCGGTATTATGATGGATGACGCCATAGTGATTGCCGAGTCGATCGCCTCCCATATCGATAGAGGCATGACGCCCCATGAGGCGGTGGTCAAGGGCGTACAGAAGGTCGCCCCCGGCGTGGTTTCCTCCTTCCTGACGACAGTGTTGATCTTCAGCGCGCTCTTGGGGCTGGATGGCCAGATGGGCGCCGTGTTGTCGGCCATCCCGACCGTGCTGATCATGGTGCTGACCATCAGCCTGTTCGAGGCGTTTTTGATTTTGCCCAATCACCTGAATCATTCGCTTACCCATGCTAAACCCGAAGGTAAGCCTAATCGCATCGGTGAGTTTAAGGCGAAGTTTCTAACCCGCTTCGAGGCATTTCGTAACGATCACCTCGTCAGGCTGGTGACCTTTATGGTGCGCTGGCGCTATGTGAGTGTCGGCGCCACCATAGGCCTGCTGCTGGTCTCTGTCTCCTTGGTGGTGGGCGGCGCGCTCAAGTTTGTGCCTTTCCCCGACCTGGATGGTGATATCGCTGAGGCGCGCATCATACTGCCGCCGGGCAGCTCCCTGAGTCAGACCCAGAAGGTGGTCGAGACCCTAATCGCCAGTGCCAAACGGGTCGGCGACAGATACAACCACGAGGTGGAGGATGAGCATGAGCTGATCCGGGATATCACGGCCCAATACAACTTTAACGCCGACGCCGGCGAGAGTGGCCCCCATGTGGCGACCGTCAGGCTGGATCTCTTGTCGGCGGAGACCCGCAACACCCTCATCGAGGCGTTTATTCGCGATTGGCGCCTGGAGACCGGGGAGCTGGCCATGCCGCTCTCTATGGTGTTCAAGCAGCCAACCATGGGGCCGGCCGGGCGGGATATCGAGATTCGCCTGCAAGGCGACGACCTGGACATGCTCAAGCAGGCCTCTGTCTCTTTGCAGAGCTATCTGGGGCAGTTTGACGGCATTAGCGGCATACTCGACGACATGCGCCCGGGCAAGGAGGAGATTAAGGTGAGTCTGCGTCCCGGCGCCGAGAGTTTCGGTATCGATGGCCAACTGGTGGCGGCTCAGCTGCGCAGCGCCTACTTTGGCCAGCTGGCCGATGAGGTGCAGGTGGGACCTGAGAATATCGAGATCGAGGTGCGGTTGAACAAGTTGCAGGCCGGGGATCTGCAGGCCTTGGCCAACTTCCCCGTCATGCTGGCTGATGGCAGTCAGCTGCCGCTTTCGTCCATCGCCCTTTTGCAAGATCAGCGCTCCTATGTACGCATTCAGCGAATCGATGGCCTGCGCAGCGTAACTGTGATGGCCGATGTGGACAATCAGCGCGCCAATGCCAACGAGACCATAGCCGCGATCAGCCGGGAGTGGCTACCCCAGATGCAGCAGCGCTACCCTGGGGTGAGGGTGGACTTCGAGGGCTCGGCCAAAGAGACGGCCAAGACCGGTAGCTCCATGGGGAAAGGCTTCCTTATCGGCCTGTTTGGCCTGTTTGCCATCCCGAGTTTTCAGTTCAGGAGTTATCTGGAACCCGCGGTGGTGATGCTGGCGATTCCGCTGGCGCTGATCGGCGTGCTCTGGGGTCATCTGCTGCTGGGCTATAACCTCTCCATGCCCTCCATCATGGGCTTTATCTCGCTGGCGGGCATAGTGGTGAACGACTCTATCCTGTTGATGCAGTACATACGCCACCATGTGGATGAGGGAGACAGTGTGCATCAGGCGGTGGTGAGTGCCAGTCGCGAGCGTTTCAGGGCGGTATTCCTCACCTCGCTGACCACGGCGGCAGGCCTATTGCCTCTGCTGCTGGAAACCAGCTTGCAGGCCCAGGTGGTGCAGCCCCTGGTGGTGTCTATTGTGTTTGGTATCTTCGCCTCGACCCTGCTGGTGCTGTTTATCATCCCCTGTGCCTACGCCATCCTGGCCGACTTTGACAGGGTAAGCCCCATACCCAGCTGTAGGCTTTACTGACACCAATAGAAAGGGTGCCCTCTGTGAATCATAAGGGCGCCCTTTTTTATGCGACTGGATATGTGCGCAGTTTTCCTTTTAGAGGGTGGCGGCCTCGCCCAGGTAACTCAGGCGAGCCATCTGGCCCTGATCTTTAAGCTCCAGCGCCTTGATGGCGTAGGGCGCACCCAGGCCAGAGGCCTTGAGCTGCTCGGCATCGAAGCTCAGGGTGACCTGACCATCGGCGTCTAGCCATTGGGCCGTCTCGGCGCGCAGGATATTGGTCTGCTTACCCTGAGCATCTGTGCCCACTAACACGGCAGAGATCTGGTAGCGTCCCGGGCTGGCAACCTGCAGGTCGAACACCGCCTGGGTAGGCTTGCTATCCTGCCAGTAGATGCTGGCCTCGTCCGCCAGCTTGGCGGCGGGAACATACTGCTTGAAGGCGGTCTTGACGGTGCGGATCAGCGGCAGGTTATTGACCCGGGTCTCTATGTTGACCTGGATCTCGCTCAGGCCTAAGTTGCTGCTGGGCATGGCCAGTTCGTCCGGCACCTGTGCCTGCCAGGTATCGCCCTGTTTGACCACGGCTAACCTGTGATAGCGGCCATCGCTCTGCTTGAGGGTCGCGGTGGGGCTGAGGTCGATGTCGCTGTTGCTCAGCTTAAGATCGAAGGCCAGCTGCGGTGCCTGACTGCTGAGACGCTTAGGGGCCGACAGCGCCAGCTGGTAGGGGCTGCCCTTCTCCTTGACGTTGATCAGATAGCTGTCGTTGGCACTGAGGGGCTGAACAACTTGCAGCTGATAGATGCCTGGCGTCGCCTGTTGTGACAGCTTCAGGGCGCTGGAGTCGTCGACGATACCCGCGGTCGCCATCGCCTGAGGATCACTCATGGATTGGATCAGCGAGGCCGACTTATCTACCGTCTGCTTGTTGACCTTGTAGAGGCGCAGCTGATCCGGTGAGATGGCCGGGCTGTGGCGCAGGGCGCCCGAGCTGGCATCGCCCCGGGGCGCCACGCGGATCACGCTGTCGCTCTGGCTCACGGCGAGGTTAATCCCCTTGTTGAGCTCGGCGCCCGAGACGGTGCGCCAATACTGGTCGCTGCTGCTCTGCTCCAGCTGGGAGGGTGCCACTAGTTGCGCCGCGCTGGTGATGGGGGCGCTGAAGCTGACGCCGCCGCGATTACCATTTACCGGTGGCAGCTCGGTGGCCGCCAGGGTGTCTATGGTGAGATCCCCCGAGGTGGGTGCCAGCAGAGTCACCTGGGTAACTGTCATGGCGCTGGCCTCTGGGGCATTGTCTGCTGTGGTTTCATCGTTTTGACAGGCACTCAGCAGGGCGGAAAGGGCGAACACACTCGCCATTTTGATTGATGGTTTCATCTTATGGCTCCTAGATATGGTCGCGGATCAGGGTGTCGAGATTAAAGCAGGCGCGGCGGCTCTGCTGATGGCTCAGGGGCTCCTTGCCGGCGGTGCGCTGGATATCTTTAAACCAGACGCTGCCCGCCGCCGATTGTGACTGGCACTCCAGGAAGCCGTCCGAGCAGTCGTCCAGCCAGTTCTGAGTGGTCTCCAGTGCGACCTGATACTGATAGCCGGCGCAGTAGCTGTCGCTGTCCCAGAAGGCTGAGTCGACATCTGAACCCACCACGACCTCGAAGGGTGAGGGCAGCGCCGGGCGACCCGAGGTGCCATAGAGCCAGCTGTTGTTATAGCTACTCATCCAGCTGACCTGCTGCTGTTTCACCGCATCGCTGCCGTAGCCCAGCAGCCAACCCAGTGAGGTCTCGAACACATTGCCCTGGGTGACGGCATCGGCCAGTGGCGTGCCGCCGCTGGAAGGTGCCAGGGCGATCACCCTGGAGGTGGCGTTGATGATCTTGGGATAGCGACTGTCCCAGGTGGGGTTGGAGAGGATCCAGCGCACCACGTTGCCACCGTTGGAGTGGGTCAGTAGGGTGAGGTCGTTAATGTTTTTACTGTCGATAAACTGGGTGAGTTGCCCGGCCAGACAGCCCGCGGCGGCGTCATCCCACATGTATTGGTCGAAGTCGCAGTTGATCACCAGATAGTTATCGGGCGAGGCTGCCCCCTGGCGCACCGAGTCGACAAATTCCCGCGTCCAATAGTCCGACAGCGCATCTGTCTGATGCCCGGTGCCATGGATAAACACGAGTCCGGAGGCGGCATAAGTCAATGGGCTGACAGCAAACAGACCCAGCATCATGAGCTTTTGGTAGATCTTCATTGGCTTATTTCTCTTATCTTGTTGATGTTGTTTTAGGTTTTACTACTCAGGTTTTTCTACTTAGCTTTTACTACTGAGTTTTAATTACTCAGCTGCAGAGGTCAGACGTCTGACGTCAGACCTCTTAAGGGAAGCTAACGGCTGCAAAGTGAGGCGGCAAGGCTTTTTAACGGTACTTTAGTACCAGTTAAACTAAGCTTAGGTGGTTGATTGTTTTAAACAAAATGGCGTGCTTACTCTGACAGTACATCTGGGGCAGAGACGGGCGTTTGAATCCTCGCTGAAAAAAATTGCACCTTTGTTGTGCAAGAGGGACCCGCCAGCACGATTGCCAGTGATTCTATCTGTCCGTGGCCCAGTTATCAGTGTTAGGGAAGGTGCGAATAAGTCCCGTGCTTGCTCTGCGTGTGCTTAAAGTGGATAGATGCAAGGCACAGTTTGCAGCGAATGGCCCTAGTCCTTCGCAAGAACTGTAACGCAGCAAATACCGCTGTAAGCCTCGCCCTGCGGGGCTTTGATAGCAACACCATTTCGGCATTATTCAACTTCCGCAGGCCTCGGCATGCCCTCAGTTGAATGCCTTGAACTGTCGCTGCTATCAAAGCCAGAGCTGTGCGCAACAGTGCCTGGGCCGCCGGTGTCAGGGGCAAGTCTTTACGCCAGATCAGCGCTAGGTCCCAGGTGAGATTGGGGCGAATAGGCTTGAAGACCAGCTCGCTGCCCTGCAACTTGTGGCAGATAGGCTCGGGCAGTATGGCGACCCCCATCTGGGCCTCCACCATGGTCGCCAGAAAGTCCCACTGGCCGCTGCGAAAGGCGATGTTGAGCTGCACGCCAGCCTTATGGCTCAGGCGGGTGATCAGCTTGGCCAGGGAGAAGTCCTCGTTGTAGAGGATGAAGGGGTAGGCCTCGAAGTCCTGCCAGGTCACGGCCTCTTGCTGAGCTAGGGCATGATCCTTGGGCAGGCAGGCCAGCAGCGGATAGCGGGTGAGGGCGCGGTTGGCCAGCTCGACATCGTGTGTGGTGGGCAGGGCGGTAAAGGCGATATCCAGGCTGTTGTTGAGCAGCGCCTGCTCACAGCCGAAGCCGCCATATTCGTACATCTGTAGCTCTATTCCCGGGTATTGTTGGCGAAAGGCGGTGAGCAGGTCGATGATCAGGCTGCTCATCATGGGGCAGACCCCAAGACGCAGGTGGCCAGACTTGAGGCCGCTCAGGTTGGTGAGGTCTTCCTGCAGCCTGTGCCACTGGCCCAGGATCTCCCGCGCGCTGTGCTCCAGCAGGATACCCGCCTGGGTCAGCTCTATCTTCTGGTTATTCCTGTGCAGCAGCTGCTGGCCCAGATTATCCTCCAGGCGCTGAATGATCTTGCTCAGGGTGGGCTG
Source organism: Shewanella sp. Isolate7 (assembly GCF_022398425.1). Classification (NCBI taxonomy): domain Bacteria; kingdom Pseudomonadati; phylum Pseudomonadota; class Gammaproteobacteria; order Alteromonadales; family Shewanellaceae; genus Shewanella; species Shewanella sp. Isolate7. The sequence continues at coordinate 9,009 of NZ_JAKEVJ010000041.1, forward strand.
GGTGATTAAGGACTTTTCCGCTGCCCGGGTAAAGTTTCCCGTCTCAACCAGGGTGAGAAAATAATGTAAGGTTTTGATTGGTATGTTCATTCTAATATGGCATTCACGGGATACTATTTATTCATTTTACTAATAGTCGCTATAAGATTACTTTGATCCAGTTGGCAAAATGAAGCAAAGGTAAATGAAAGCGAATCAAAGTTTATGGGTAGGGGCTTTATGGCAGGCGGCTATGCCTCGCGAAGTCATCGAATCCGAGTGTCAGTCTGAGAGTGTTGTTAGCGCAAACAATACGCCTTCGGAAGAGGCGTCAAAGCACCCAGCATAAGGCTGGGTGCTTTCACTCAATCCATCTCGAGTTCTTTCAGCTTACGCGTCAGGGTATTACGACCCCAGCCCAGGCGCTTAGCTGCTTCCTGTTTGTGTCCCTTGGTGTGTTTCAGCGCCGTCTCTAGCAATATCTTCTCAAACGCAGGCTGTATCTGAGTCAGTAGATCGCTCTCTCCCTCACTCAGGCGTTGATCTATCCATTGGGTCAGCGCCTCCTGCCAGCCTTGCGACGCGCTGTCTTGGCTGGTGCTCGGGGTCAGCAGCTCGGGGGGCAGATCCTGGGGCAGAATCTCCTGGCCCGAGGCCATCACCATCAGCCAGCGACAGGTGTTTTCCAGCTGACGCACGTTACCTGGCCAGGGCAGGCTGGCCAGGGTGTCGGCGGTGGCCTTGGTCAGTATCTTAGGCTCGACGCTGATCTCCTTGGCGGCTGTGGCCAGGAAGTGGCGTGCGAGCTGGGGAATATCCTCCCGACGTTGGGACAGCGGCGGCAGATGCACCCGGATCACGTTGAGACGGTGGAAGAGATCCTCACGAAAATCGCCCTTGGCCACCAGTGACTCCAGATTTTGGTGGGTCGCGGCTATGATGCGCACATCTACCTGCACCGGCGAGTGGCCGCCGATACGATAGAACTGGCCATCGGCCAGCACCCTCAGCAGCCTGGTCTGCACATCCAGCGGCATGTCGCCGATCTCGTCGAGAAACAGTGTGCCGCCGTCGGCCTGCTCGAAGCGGCCCTGACGCACGTTGGCGGCGCCGGTGAAGGCGCCCTTCTCATGACCGAACAGCTCGGATTCGATCAGCTCCTTGGGGATCGCCGCCATGTTCAGGGCGATGAAGGGCTTGTCCTTGCGTGGGCTGTGTTTATGTAGGGCACCGGCGACCAGCTCCTTACCCGTGCCCGATTGACCGTTGATCAACACGCTGATGGAGGAGCGTGACAGGCGGCCGATGGCGCGAAACACCTCCTGCATGGCCGGCGCCTCGCCGATGATCTCCGGGGCCTTAACCTCGGGCTGGCTGGCGGCCTTGGGCGACTGCTCCTTGGCGTGGCTCAGGGCACGCTCCACCAGGCCGATGGCCTCGTCGATGTCGAACGGCTTAGGTAGATACTCGAAGGCCCCCGCCTGATAGGCGCTGACGGCGCTGTCGAGATCGGAATGAGCCGTCATGATGATCACCGGAATATGGGGATAGTGCAGCTGCAGGCGATCCAGCAAGGTCAGGCCATCTGTGCCCGGCATGCGGATATCTGAGATGATCACCTGAGGTTGAGCCTGTTCCAGTGCCTGCCACAGGGATTCGGCGGCGGCGAAGCTGGCACAGCTTATCTTGGCGCCCTTGAGCGCCCGTTCGACGACCCAACGTATCGAACTATCATCATCGAGAACCCAAACTTTTTCTGTCATACACCTACTCTCTTAAGTTGAATGCTCTAAGGTCACCTACGCTAGGGAAGGTGCGAACAAGTCGTCGCACAGCTCTGGCTTTGATAGCAGCGACAGTTCAAGGCATTCAACTGAGGGCATGCCGAGGCATGCTGAAGTTGAATAACGCCGAAATGGTGTTGCTATCAAAGCCCCGCAGGGCGAGGCTTACAGCGGTATTTGCTGCGTTACAGTTCTTGCGAAGGACTAGGGCCATTCGCTGCAAACTGTGCCTTGCATCTATCCACTTTAAGCACACGCAGAGCAAGCACGGGACTTATTCGCACCTTCCCTAGCTCTTGAGCGGCAGCAATATGGTAAATTCTGTCTTGCCCGGCACCGAGGCGCAGTCGATGCGTCCGCCGTGAAGTCTGGCAAAGTTATGGGCGATGGAGAGCCCAAGTCCGGATCCCTGCTCCCTGCCCGTGACCATAGGGTAGAAGAGGGTATCCATCAGCTCGGGCTTGATCCCCGGGCCGTCGTCTATGATGGAGAGCGCCAGCACCAGTTTATGGCGTGTAGTGCCTATGGTGACTTGGTGCTGAGTGCGGGTCTTGATGCGGATCTCGCCGCCTTCTTCCTCTGTCTCCAGCGCCTGAATGGCGTTCTGTACTATGTTGAGCACCGCCTGTTGCAGCTGCTCCTGATCCATCTCGATATCCGGGATCGAGGGGTCATAGTCCTGGATCAGGTGGATATTGTCCGGCAGGGTGACACTCACCAGCTTGAGCACCTTCTGGATCACCGCATGTATGTTGTGCAGGCTGTGCTCCGTGGGTTTCTGCGGGCCGAGCAGCCGGTCGACCAGATTTCGCAGCCGATCGGCCTGCTCTATGATGAGGTCGGTAAATTCGCGCTGGTCGGCGTCTTCCAGCTCACGTGACAGCAGCTGCGCCGCGCCTCTGAGACCGCCCAGGGGGTTCTTGATCTCATGGGCCAGATTGCGCACCAGATACTGGGCCGCCTGCTGTTGGGCATCTAGGGTGAGCTGCTGGTGTATCCTTCGCTGCTGATCCACCTGACGCAGCTCTAGTACGCCCTGCTCGGGTTGATCCGGCTCGACCTCCAGCGGGGTCAGGGTCATGTCGACCGTGTGATGCTGTCCGTCAAGGGTGATCAGGTTGGTGGTGTTGACCGTGAGCCCTTGGTGTTCGCGAATGGCGCTGCGTAGCAGCTGATGATCTATGCTGAGCAGCTGGCAGCAGTCTTGTAGGCTGTGCTCCGTGAGGCGGTGACTGCCTAACCCAAGCAGTTGCTCGGCCGCGCTATTGGCATAGCACAGCTTGAGATCATCTGAGACGACGAGTACGGCCGTCACCAGGTGATTGAGCAGAGGGTCTGTGTTCATTTACGGCTCCCGGAAAGTAGGTTGCACCATAATGGTGCACCAATTTGGTGCACGCTGCAAGCTGTCTTCACCGGGGGGATTTTGGGGTGTTATTTCCTAAGTTGTTAAACATTATGGTATAAATTTTTAACCGCCCCCGCGAGGGGTTGCCCTAGGAATCGCATATACACTGGCCCGGTGAAGAAATACGGTTCTAGGAGGGGTCGATGCAAGTTGTTTGCCGTTTTGTGCCAAGGCCCTGATTTCAAACTTATGCTCACCGCGATCCACATTCTCCAGGTTAAATACCGGGCTGGCCTGAGGCTGGCTGACGACCTTACCATCCATTACCAGCACCAGCCCATGCCCGGGGGCAAGATCTGGGGTGATGGCACCGATCACAGTGATATTGCCGTTATTGTCGCGAAGGGTCTCCTCTTCGCTGGGGCTGGAGATGGTCAGCTTATACAGCTCCTTAGGCTCGGCCTTGGCGGGCGCCGAGGACTCACGTACCACGGGAGGCGGCAGCTTGATCTGGTTTTCGGTATTTTCCTTAAACTCGACCTGGGTGGAGTTTTCTACCGGGGTATCCGAGTAGTGAACCTTGCCATCCTTGTCGACCCATTTGTAGATGGCTGCCTGAGCCCCAAGGGTCAGTAACAGCAGGGTAAACAGCAATATCGGGCGCATTTGCATTCCTTTTATACCTAGTGTTTGCTACAGATTAGTCGCTTTCGCTATAAAAATCACCAGTCTCATACGACTGGCAGTTGATGGCGGGAGAAGGTTTGTTTCAGCACCACGGTCGACTCTATGCTGGCGATACACTTGAGGCCGCCGAGGGAGTGTTTGACGAAGCCTTCATATTCCAGCAGATCGTGGGCGACTATCTTCAGCAGATAGTCGTGGGCGCCGGTGATCACCGAACACTCCTGCACCTGGGGAAGGCGGCTCATCTCCTGCTCGAACTGCTCGCCATAGGCGGCGGAGTTCTCGGTGAGGCGCACGAAGGCGTAGACGATAACATTGAGTGACAGCGACTTAGGGTCGAGCCTGGCGCTATAGCCTTGAATAAAGCCCGCCTGTTCCAGCTTCTTGATGCGTCTGAGGCAGGGGGTGTCTGAGAGGTTGAGTCGATTGGCTAGCTCGGCTACGGGCAGTCGCCCCTCCTCCTGCAGTATGCTTAAGATCTGCTTGTCTTTACTGTCCAGTTTCATCTGTGTGCTCTCTTGTCGCTGCCGCTCGATAGGTATTGAGGTAATTTGTCGGATAACATTATTAAAGTGATTATTTTTGTCGGAATCCACCAAAAAAATCTCTTTTTGTGTAGGTGATATTGCAGGTTTGCCCTAATGGCTTAGTGGTAGCTTATTGAGTCATAATTAAAATAACCAAGAGATAGTCACCCTATGAGTCAAGATGTCGCGGCCTTCGATCACTGGATCAGGCAGGAGTTTGTCGAGATTAACTCGGCGCTGGAGCGCCTCTATATGCAGCAGAGCGATCCCGCCAACGTAGAGGGGATAGGCGATGAGCTAAAGACGCGGCTGGAGGCCGAGGGCCGAAGCTTGATCAAGGCGCTGCTGGACGAGGGCAATACCGACGAGGGCTTCGATGCTGCCTTCGATCTGTTGGGCAACGTGGGCCTCTACATGGCCGCCTGCCGCCGCCATGAGATCACCGAGCCCAGCCGCGAGACCAGTTCGCCCCTGCTTGAGGCCTCGGCGCTGGCGATGCACATAGGTGCCTCCATCGGCGTGACGCCGCGCTTTGCCACGGCGCATCTGACCACCCACAACCGTGCGGTTAACGGCCTCTACAAACGCTTTACCGATCTGGACGACGAGAAGCTGTTTGTCGATTACAACACCAAGGGGATCCTCGCCTACAAGCGCGCCGCCGATGCCTTGTTGAAGATTAAGCCGCTGGGGATCTCCCATCCCATGACCGCCGAACTGCTGGAGGTGGCTCGCGTGGCGCTGGAGCAGGTAATCGCCTCCAATCAGATCCTGTTCGATCGCCTCGATACCCAGGCGTTTTTCAACAGCGTGCGTCCCTATTACAAGCCCTATCGCGTCGGCCAGCAGGTCTATCGGGGGGCCAACGCCGGTGACTTTGCCGGTATCAATGTGATCGACCTGCAGCTCGGGCTCTGCTTCGCCAACGAGTCGGCCTACTCTCAGCTGTTGGTAGACAAGTTCCTCTACATGATGCCGGAAGATCAGCGCATCCTGCGCGACTGCATGCGCCGCACCAGCCTGATGGATGATTTTCTCGGTGCGATGGATATGCGGGATCAGCCCTGGTATCGGGAGAATCTGGCGCAGTTCCTGCGGGTGTGTGAGGCCCACGGTCAAGGGGCGATACAACATCATGATCAGCTGGTAGAGAAATATATCGCCCAGCCCGCCAAGCAGATGGAGAGTCAGCATATCGATGAGGTTACCGCCAGCGGCCCGCCGCTGCCTGTGTTATTGGGGGCGCTGGAGAAGCTCAGAGACAGACGCGCCGCCGCCAAGCGAGATGACATTCGTACCCGTTTCGACGATATCGCCAGGCTGCGCGCCAGCCTAGAGGGGTAGAGCATGTATCAGAATGATTTTGAGATGCCCAAGTCGGTCTACCTGTTAAATCACTCGGTGGGCAGGCCGCTTAAGAGCCTGCGTCAGGCGTTCGATGAGCGCTTCTTCCTGCCCTGGCAGGGTTCGGGGCGCGAGCCTTGGGGGGATTGGCTGTCTGTGGTAGAGGATTTCCGTGCCCAGTTGGCCAGGCTGTTTAACAGTGAGGCCAGGCTGTTTTGTCCTCAGGTTAACCTCTCCAGCGGCTTGACCAAGCTGGTGCAGTCCCTGCCTAGGTTGAGACATCCTGGCGCCGTGATCCTGATGAGCGAGAACGACTTTCCCAGCATGGGATTTGCCCTGCAACAGGCGCTGCCCGAGGCGCAGATACGTTTCATTCCGGCGGAGCTGGATGTGAGTCTGCCCGAGGTGTGGCAGGCCTATCTGACCGACGATATCGATCTGGTGTTTATCAGCCATGCCTATTCTAATACTGGGCAGCAGGTGCCGCTGGATTATCTGGTGCCTAAGGTGCGCCAGCTGGGGGCCTTGTCTGTGGTGGATGTGGCTCAGGCCGCCGGGGTATTACCTCTGGATCTTAGTGTGCTTGAGCCAGACTTCATGCTGGGTTCGAGCGTTAAGTGGCTCTGCGGCGGGCCGGGGGCGGCCTATCTCTGGGTCAATGCCGAGCAGCTGGCGCATTGCTCGCCCCAGGACGTGGGCTGGTTTAGCCATGAGAACCCTTTCGAGTTCGATATTCATCACTTTCGCTATCACGATTCGGCGCTCAAGTTTTGGGGCGGCACGCCTTCGGTGGCGCCCTATGCCATCGCGGCCCACAGCATTGGCTATTTCGACGAGCTGGGGGCGAACAAGGTGCGCCAGCATAACCTGATGCAGCTGCAGCGTATCTGGAATCAAGTGGGTGAGGCCCTGGTGTCGCCCTCAGACTCTGCTCGTTGCAGCGGCACCGCCATCTTGAATTTTGGTGCGGCGCAACAACAGGTGGTCGAGGCGCTGACTCAGGCCGATATCAGCCTGGATGTGCGTAAGCAGGGGATGCGTATCTCGCCGCATATTTACAATGGTGAGCAGGACATGCAGCGGCTATTGGAGGCCCTAGTCCCCTTCTGTCGTTAGTGGAAAGCCTATGCTCGCTGATAAGAAGCCAGGACTAGTGCCTGGCTTTTTTGTGGGCGTCAGATCTTAGCGCCTAGCCTAATTCTTCTCTCAGGTTCCTAGCGCCTCGCCAGACTCAACTCGACGAAGCGTTTGATGATGGCGGCATTGGCCAGGATGCGCTGGTCGAAACTCTGTTGGCCAGGGGTTTCGCTACACACGCCGACGCTGGCGCCCAGTCGTACCAGGAAGGCTTCGAAGGAGAGGTCGAAGTGGTTGAAGATAATGCCATCTTTGACCGGGCAGTCGTCGATCAAGCCATCCTGGGGGATAGGGAAATAGTGCCCCAGGGCGTCACGTAGCTCGCGGCTGAATTGGCCGGGGTGCTGGTTGGCCTCGAAGGAGTAGATGTAGGTGTCTGTTAGCAGCACATCTTCGTGGCAGGTGAGGATGCCATCTTTACTGGCGGCGGCCAGCAGCTGAGAGTGGGCCAGTAGGATCTCGCCCTCACTCGAGGTGTCTTGATTGCTGACGCCGCGGCCGTTTTCTAACACGAAGCCGCGATTAGGGTTCTGTCCCAGCTTGTTGAACCTGTGGCCGCGCTTGAAACCGGTAGGATTTACCAGAGGCAGCAGGCTGAGGTTGATCTGGCTAAATAGTTCAGGCTCCAGTTCGTTGAGGAAGTAGAGCAGTCCCCAGGGGCCGGCGGCCTCCTCGCCATGGAAACCTGCGCTGATTAGGATAGAGGGCTGATCTGCCTTCTGCGCCGGTGATTGATACAGCTCCAGCGGATGTGGCCCAGCATCGCCCAGCTTGCGTGCCTGTAGCCCAAGGCGACTCGCCTGCTCGGCCAGGCGGGCAGAGAAGCTGCTGATATCATTGCTCTGACAGCTAAAAATATCGCTGTGCCAGGTGTAAGACTGGAAGGGATCGCGGCTAGACATAATGGGATTCTAAGGTAAGTGATTCGGCGTGATCATGATAGCAGTTTGGCCATAAAGATAAATCAATTTTATGCCCGTCGTCAGGCGCTTAAATTAGGCTTAGCTCTCTGATTAACAGACATAAAAAAGCCGCCTAAGCGGCGGCTTCTTCAAGCTATAAGCGGACTTACAGGCAAGGATTACAGGCTGTAGTAAAGCTCGAACTCAGCTGGGTGAGTGGTGCGAGAAACGGTTTCAGCTTCTGCTGTCTTCAGGGCGATATAAGAATCGATGAAGTCATCAGAGAATACGCCGCCCTTAGTCAGGAACTCACGGTCTGCATCCAGGTTCTCCAGCGCATTTTCCAGCGAAGTCGCAACCTGTGGGATCTCGGCCGCTTCTTCGGCTGGCAGATCGTATAGATCCTTGTCCATGGCTTCGCCTGGGTGGATCTTGTTCTGGATACCGTCAAGACCAGCCATCAGCAGTGCAGCGAACGCCAGGTATGGGTTAGCCGTTGGATCTGGGAAGCGAGTCTCGATACGACGAGCCTTAGGGCTTGGTACTACTGGGATACGGATAGACGCAGAGCGGTTACGTGCCGAGTAGGCCAGCATCACTGGCGCTTCGAAGTGAGGCACAAGACGCTTGTATGAGTTGGTGCTTGGGTTCGTGAAGGCGTTCAGCGCGCGAGCGTGCTTGATGATACCGCCGATGTAGTAAAGTGCAGTTTCACTCAGACCCGCATACTTGTCACCAGAGAAGAGGTTAACACCGTCTTTAGCCAGTGATTGGTGAACGTGCATGCCGCTACCGTTGTCGCCAACGATTGGCTTAGGCATGAAGGTCGCAGTCTTACCGTAAGCGTGGGCCATGTTGTGAACCACATACTTAAGGATTTGGATTTCGTCGGCTTTTTCAGTCAGCTTGTTGAAGCGAGTCGCGATCTCGTTCTGACCGGCAGTCGCCACCTCGTGGTGGTGAGCCTCAACTACCTGACCCATCTCTTCCAGTACTAGACACATGGCGCTACGGAGATCTTGTGAAGAGTCAACCGGTGCTACTGGGAAGTAACCGCCTTTCACGAATGGACGGTGACCTGTGTTGCCGTCTTCGTAGTGAGTGCCTGAGTTCCAAGCCGCTTCTTTGGCGTCTAGCTTAACGAAACAGCCAGACATGTCGGTGCCGAACTTAACGTCGTCAAACAGGAAGAACTCTGGCTCAGGGCCAATGAGTACGGTATCGGCGATGCCGGTAGAGATCAGGTACTCTTCGGCTTTCTTAGCGATAGAGCGTGGGTCGCGGTCGTAACCAGTCATAGTGCCTGGCTCAAGAATGTCACAGCGGATCAGGGCAGTGGTTTCTTCGGTGAATGGATCAAGAACGAAGGTTGTTGGGTCAGGCATCAGTACCATGTCTGACTCGTTAATGCCCTTCCAACCAGCAATAGATGAACCGTCGAACATTTTACCGTCTTCAAAGAAATCGGCATCAACCTGATGAGTAGGAATAGATACGTGCTGCTCTTTACCTTTAGTATCGGTAAAACGCAAATCAACAAACTTAACTTCAAGTTCTTCTAGTTGTTGTAAAACTGATTCAACTGACATTCTAAAGTCTCCGAGTAGAGTAGAGGGGATGCCCTTCTTATATCATTCAGCGTTGCGACCAACGCGGTTCTGGCATGAGTAAAGCGAGACTCATGCCAAAAGTTTAAGGTATTGATTTTTATGGGAACGATAAAGCAGGCGGGTGGCGGGAATCTCGGCATTGCACCATAAAGGTGCATTGGTTGCCTCTTAATGGTGCGCTCACCAAGATGGTGCGCACCAATATAAACATGACTATTCATAGCTGACTAAAAAATAATCCTGTGCGAGAGCCCCTCGCTAGAGTAGAATGGCACGTTTTTTATTGCAACAGCTATTATTAGGGCTGTTATCAATACCCTATTTTTTCGATGGTAAGAGGTTTATCCGTGTTAGAGAATTTACGTAACATCGCCATTATTGCACACGTTGACCATGGTAAGACGACCCTGGTTGATAAGCTGCTGGCACAGTCTGGAACCCTTGAGACTCGAGGAGAGGCCGCTGAGCGGGTGATGGATTCCAACGATCTTGAAAAGGAACGTGGAATCACGATTCTGGCGAAGAATACTGCCATCAAGTGGAACGACTACCGTATCAACATCGTTGATACCCCTGGCCACGCCGACTTCGGTGGCGAGGTTGAGCGTGTACTTTCTATGGTTGACTGTGTGCTACTGCTAGTTGATGCGGTCGATGGTCCAATGCCACAGACACGTTTCGTGACTAAGAAAGCCTTCGCTCAGGGCCTTAAGCCTATCGTAGTGATCAATAAGATCGACCGTCCAGGCGCTCGCCCTGATTGGGTTATCGATCAGGTATTCGATCTGTTCGACAACCTGGGTGCTACCGACGAGCAACTGGACTTCCCAATCGTTTATGCCTCTGCACTGAACGGCTTTGCTACCCTAGATCCTGAAGAGACTGGCACCGACATGACGCCACTGTTCGAGACTATCGTCGAGAAGGTGTCTTCACCTGATGCCGATGCCGAAGGTGCTTTCCAGATGCAGATCTCTCAGCTGGACTACAACTCTTACGTGGGCGTTATCGGTGTAGGCCGTATCAAGCGCGGTAGCGTTAAGGTTAACCAGCAGGTTACCGTAGTGGCGGCCGATGGTACTACACGTAATGGCAAGATCGGCCAGGTACTCGGCTACATGGGTCTGGACCGTCACGAAGTTGAGGAGGCAAATGCCGGCGACATCGTGGCCATTACCGGTCTGGGCGAGCTGAAGATCTCTGACACCATCTGTGCCGTGGGCAACGCCGAAGCCTTGCCACCTCTGTCTGTTGACGAGCCAACACTGACCATGACCTTCCAGGTAAACACCTCTCCGTTCGCGGGTAAAGAAGGTAAGTATGTGACCTCGCGTAACATCCTTGAGCGTCTGCAACAGGAGCTGGTGCACAACGTAGCACTGCGCGTCGAAGAGACCGAGAGCCCAGACCGTTTCCGCGTATCAGGCCGTGGTGAGCTTCACCTGTCTATCCTGATCGAAAACATGCGTCGTGAAGGCTACGAGCTGGCCGTATCACGTCCAGAAGTTATCGTTAAAGAGATCGACGGCGAGAAGTGCGAGCCATACGAAACTCTAACCGTAGACGTTGAAGAAGAGCATCAAGGTGCGGTTATCGAGAAGCTTGGTACCCGTAAAGCTGACATGCGTGACATGCAGCCAGATGGCAAGGGTCGTATCCGTATCGACTTCATCATTCCTAGTCGTGGCCTGATCGGTTTCCAAACCGAATTCATGACAGCCACCTCAGGTACGGGTCTTATCTACCACTCATTCGACCATTATGGTCCAGTGAAGGGCGGTGAGATCGGTCAGCGTCAAAACGGTGTGTTGATCTCTAACGCTACCGGTAAGGCATTGACCTTCGCCCTGTTCGGTCTGCAAGACCGTGGTCGTCTGATGATCGGTCACGCCGCCGAGGTTTATGAAGGCCAGGTAGTGGGTATCCACTCTCGCGCTAACGACCTAACGGTTAACTGTCTGAAAGGTAAGCAGCTGACTAACATGCGTGCCTCGGGTACCGACGAAGCTCAGGTACTGACACCGCACATTCAGATGACCCTTGAGCAGGCGCTCGAGTTCATCGATGACGACGAATTGGTAGAAGTGACTCCGCTGAGCATCCGCGTGCGTAAGCGTCACCTGACCGAGAACGATCGTAAGCGTGCCAGCCGCGCCTCGAAAGACGCTTAATTTGGCCCGCACCTTTTAGGTGCAGCCGATTAGCCCGAAACCCCGACCATGCAGATGGCCGGGTTTTTTTGTATCTGGCATTAGCAGATTCAAAGTTATCGATTGCCTACCGCGGCTGCCGCCCATGGATGCGAGAATGTCCTTAACTCTTCACCACCGTAGGCAATGGGTTACGATGAAGCTAAGGCCTTCAAATACACCCCATAAATTCAATTAAAAGCTAAAAGCCAACCCTCAACTTCAATACCACTCCCCCTAAAAACAGTCTGAATCTGCGAGCAAGGATTCCACCTTGCTTCCTACCTAGCTTTGTAGGGCGAGATCCTGCAAATGGGATTAATGCAGATCCTGTTAGTTGATTAAACTGTCGCCAATAGAGAGTGCCCTGCCTGTCAATGAATGGCAATAGGGGCAATCAACTAGCGTGGCGAACTTGGTCTGTCTGTTCGTCGTTAACCGGAATAATCCAAACAAGATTGTGAAGAGGAGTGCGTCATGAGGCGTCTACCCATTACTGTATTTTTGACTCTGTTTCTCGCGGCGTGCAGCTCAACGCATACGCTGGAAACTCGCGTCACTAAAGAAAACTATCGTACCGTGACCCTGGCGGCCGAGACTCAGCATCAGGCCGACGAACCCTATCGGGTTTGGGGGGATGATGCCTCGGACTTTCTCTTTAATGCCCAGGATGGATCTACCCCCCTTAAGGTCCAGGGTGACAGGTTGAATATTCTCGCGCTGTCGGGTGGCGGTGCTAATGGGGCTTTCGGAGCCGGCATTATCAATGGTCTGTACGACAGCCAGCAGTTGCAGGATTACACAGTGATCACAGGGATCAGTGCCGGTTCGCTCATCGCGCCCTTTGTATTTGTTGGCGGTGACGAGATCCCGCGTCTCAAAGAGGTGATGCTTGGCATTAACGACAAGATGATCCTGGGTAAGCGCAACCTGCTTAATACTCTGATTAAGGATGCCTTTACCAATGGTGAGCAGATGTTTGAGTTCATCGAACAGGTATACACCCCAGAGATGATTGAGCAGATAGCCCTGCAACATCAGGCCGGTCGTCGCCTATTTATCGGCACCACGCATTTCGATTCGGAAGAGCTGGTGGTGTGGAACCTGGGGCGTATTGCCGAGAGTGATCTACCGAACAAGGTTACTCTTATTCATCAAATTCTGGCAGCTAGTTCATCAATACCCGGGGTGTTTCCGCCACAATTTATTGAGGTTAACCAAGGTGACAAGACCCTAGAAGAGCTTCATGTTGATGGCGGACTTACGGTGCAAATGTTTTTCGAAGTAGTCAATGTGGATTACGGCAAGATCAATGAGGCTTTGGGTTTAACGACGACCCCACAGGTACATATTATTCGCAATGGCATGTTAAAAGTTCCCTATCAGGCAACTGAAGATAAGGGCGTTGAGTTATTAAGCAGAAGCCTTGGCAGTATGACGATTCAACAAGCTAAAGGTGACCTGTATAGAATGCTTTATTTCAGTAAGAATAGTGGCTTAGAACTTTCATTTACTTATATGGATGATGAGTTTAACGCACCTAAAGCGACAAAAGATATGTTCGACTTACAGTATATGAAAGCCTTGTACCAACATGGCTATAGCAAAGCTAAATCCACTGAGCTTTGGTCAACTGAAGTTCCCTAGGAAGGCGTCCAGTTAAGGGGCCCTTAGGTATACAAGCTATTACTAATTAATTTTTTAACACTAAGGTATGAATATGAAAAAAGCACTCTTGTCATTGGCGTTGGCCGCAATAAGTACCAGCGCTATGGCTCAGAACGTCGATCGTCTTGAGACCAAACAGCTAGCCCATGAGATGGAGCAGCTTGTATCGGTTACTGAAGAGGCGGAGTTCTCTATTACCATCGATGAAGATGCCAGCTTTGAGCTAATTGAATATAAAGGTTTCATTAAAGAAATGTTCAGTGAAATCTATGTGACGAAGGATCAGGCGAAAGCACATCAACTTGAAAAAACACGCAAGTTTTATGTATATGGTGAGAAAGATATCGATAAGCTCGGACATAAGATAGCCGAGCGTATCGAGCAGGATAAGCCGCTCTTTTTCTCAGTCGATCTCTATCGTGACTACCATGGAGATTCAGGCGAATTTAACTATGTTGCCAGCGTTACAGAATTTAAATAGTCACAGAATATAAATATTCTTAGGAGATCAGTACTCATTACTGTTTAAGCCCGCCGTTGTGTGGGCTTTTTGTTTGTCTTTCTATTTCTTCAAAGGATTACCTTTTCCCCGTCAGTGTCATGCAGCTATGCGGCTTAGTCGCCTGGCGCGGGGCTATCGCCTTCTTTTTCTATATTGCCTTCATTGATGATGGAAGTTTAGTCTTGTGTCTGAAAGGCCATGTCTTCGAGTTGTAACCCCGTGAATGTCTCGACTCACTGCCTTGCTATTTCATGCCTTTCTATTGACTGGTGTCCGATTTAGAGGCTATGCCGTGCAGTTCGAGGGCGGCGGTTCATGAGGGAGGCAAGCAGTGTGGGATTTAGTCCTGAGCTGTAATCGCAAAGTACTCAGCTTAAAGCTTAAAGCCCCAAAGCCCCAAGCACCAGGTGTCACTCGGCTATTGCTGATTGCTAGCGGATAATTGCTAATTGCTAAGTGCTAGTCGTCAGGGACAGAAAAAGGCACCAGTGGTTACTCGCAGCTGACGGGAGACTCATGTAAGGAAGCCTGGGGCGTATGTGAAGATCCTGGAGTTAGGATCTAAGCGTTAAGAGGTTGACACTAAGGGTCTGGAATTAAGAATCTGGAACTAAGCGCTAGGCGTTAGCCTTGAACACAGGCTACCAGTGCATTGCTTGACGCGTGCACTAGGATGGGCGGAGCAGGCTTGCCGGAGACGATCTCAGTGGAGCGTCCCCGGCAAGTGTGAGGTGGAAAGGGCTAGAGCTCAAATTCGCCATCGAGTTGTCTGATAATCCAGTCGGGCAGCTTGTGCCAGCCACCATAGTTTGGTGAGGCGTCATGGGACTCCTCACCAGAGCGCCAGCTAATCGTGCCGTCTTCAGCTAGAGATACATGCCAAAAGAGCTGTTCCTTCTTGCCCAGCAGATAGTCTGTTAACTTGGCTGCGAAGGCTGGGCTATCGATTACTACGCCAAATTCAATATTAAGAAAATTCGAACGTGGATCGAAATTTGATGACCCTATGTAAGAGAGCTTGTCGTCAAATATAAATGTTTTATTGTGATAATAAGTAGCACCATGATAGAGATGATCATCATTGATGGCGTTATCCTTAAATTCATACAGCTCGACTCCCATCTCCAACAACTCGGGACGATATTGCTCAAAATAGGCTGGGACGAAGGCTGAGTCGTTCGATGCCGATGAGTTGGTGATCAGTGTCACCGCCGCATTATGTTGCGTCAGAGTCTCAATAATCTTGTACTTACTTTGACCTGGAATTAAGTAAGGACTTGAAATGACCGCCTTATTTGCATTATTTATCGGTTCCTCCATTAGGCGCTCTACTCGAGTTCTGAAATAAGGTTTATTGTCTTTTACCTTATCTAGCGAGTCGAAAACAGGTGTCACCTCAGCATCGATAAAACTCATCGCAGACAGAGAGGTTAGCGAGCTCGCAATTGCCTCGGCTACTTGAGAATGTTTCGTTTGGGCACGCTCTAATGCTTGATTAAATTGGCGGTAAGTACCAGCTTCTTTTGTCTTAATCAGCGCTGTAACCGGTGTCAGCAGATCACTGTTCCACAACTGCTGATAATTATCCGTAAATGCTTGAATAATATCGCCTTTAAATACCACATCTAAGTCGAAAAAGTTAGCGTCTTGACTGTAACCAAAATAGTCATCACCAATATTGCGTCCACCTAAGATCATCAACTGACCATCGACATTGAAATACTTTTCATGGAGTCGATTGTCCAGCTGCGCCCTATGGCGTTCAAAGTCGATACTGCGACCTAGCCAACCTGTCTTACGGGAGTTGAAGGGATTAAAGATGCGGATCTCCATCTTCTCATGTTGGCCTAATTCAGCCAGCCAGGTTTCGTTGAAAACCAGGAGATCATCTAAGACGATGTGTACCTGAACGCCTCTATCCGCCGCCAGTTTCAACTCATTGAGCAGCATCAGGCCGGAGAGATCTTTATTCCAAGAGAAGTAGGTGATGTCGATACTCTGCTGGGCGTGGCGAATCGCCTCTATGCGACGCGCCAACGCCTCGCTCGCGCTGGGGATCAGATATACCTGTGCCTGATGGGGCTGAGCTTGCCAATTCGATTCAAAGCCGGGTTCGACCTCAGGGTAGCTGCCGGCACACCCGGTGAGCACCAAGCTGTAAAGGCATAGCAGTAACGCCATCAATTGGCGGCTTAGGGGAAATCTACTCATAGGTTGAGTACCTCGTTGAGAAAAAGGCCGGCTAGCGGTTAACCAGTCGGCCTTGGGACAGGGGGTTCAAGGCTTACTTATCGAAGTAACTCATGATCAGGCCTAAGTCTTCCAGACCGCTCAGACGACCGCCTCTTAGTTCGGGATCTTGAGCGTTATTTTGCTGAGCATCCCAGTCGGTGATAGGGGTGATTTGAGCGTCGACCTTGATAGTTAGTACCTTGTCAGTGGCTGTATCGTATTGATAGTCGGCGAATAGCTCGTCGCTGAACCAGATGCGTGACAGAGTGTTCATCAGTTGTTGATCTTTGCTGCTTGGCTTTACGTGGCTCCCAGCTAGGTTGTATGGCTTATTGAAGATGAATGGCAACTCTGCACCACTGCATATCTTGCCCATACAGCTTACGGACTTAAATAGATCCCCTGGGTAGATGCTTTCCCCTTCGTTGTACACGGTCCAACTATTGAAACTTGGCTTATAGTCAAATTGATATAGGGTGGCCGCAACCAAGCCGTTATCACTGGTTTGTTTTGCCTTAACGTGTGCTGGACCACTGAATAGCATGTCATTGGCTAACTGCCTAAATTGCGCCATGTTGGCGGTGGCGCCTGAGAGTTCACTCTCGTCGTTAGGGGCGTAATCGGTCAGTACAAGTAACTGGTTGGCCAGCTCACCATTACCTAAGCCAAAGAAGAATTTCACTATGGCCTCGTAGGCGCTACCTGGCAGCATATCGCCAAGGTCCATCTGCGCGGTAACTTGTTCAGGTGTTAGCTGCAACAGGCGCTGCCCAAGTTGATCCAAGTTGTCTTGAGAAGCCAACCAGGTTTGAATAGCCTGTGCTGATGGCTCGATCCCCTCTGGTGCTTCATTCGTCTCTTTGATTAACTCAATGATGGTTGGGATTAAAGAGGTTAGGCCAGGCAAAAAGCTGGTGGTGGCACCATCGTCACTGTTAAAACCGACTACCGTAGGTACAGTGTACTCGGTTTGCGCGGGCTGAGTGGTCAGGTGGTAGCCGCTAATTTCAGGTTTTAGGAACGCCTTGGCACGGTACTCTATGTACGGCGCAAATGGTTTTAGGTGGTGCTGTGGTGTCTTCTCGCTGTCTAGCTTATTGGCGAAACACAGGCCACTGCCAACTAGATTATCGGTATCGATGCAGTCTATACCTGACCAGGTGGCGACCGTTGACACAAGTCCAGTTGCTTTAGCTTGAACAGCCAGCAGTTCAGTTAGACTGAGTTCCGCTAGGCTCTCTGTTTGGTGCAGTTCTGTGCTGTATTTGGCCAACTTGTCGTTAAAGGTTTGTGCCTGGCCATAGGATTTATAATCAAATCCATAAGGGTTGCTTTGCATGATAGCGCGCTGGAAAAAATCGCCAGCGATAGTCTCTTGAGTTTGGCTCTGTTGCAATATCCCCACTGACATGGCACCCGCCTCCTGACCAATCAAAGTCACATTGTTAGGGTTACCGCCAAACAGATCGATGTTCTCATTCACCCATTGCAGTGCGCGTTTTTGATCGCCCAAGCCAAAGTTTCCTCCTTCAGGTATCTTGCTTCCATCAAGCCAATAGCTACCCAAAATACCGAGGCGATAGTTAATGGTCACCGCGATAAATGGCTTGCCATCGAGTGCGCCTTGAGCGACAACATTATCACCTTGCACTAAAGGATCTGAACCTGAACCCACTTCAAAATCACCACCATGAACAAATACATACACGGGAAGTGACTCAGATGCAGTGGTATTTTCAGGACGCCAAATATTGAGGTTGAGGCAATCTTCCGACTGAGCCTGAATAGTTGTTCTGTTCTGCGGGCAAGCATCGCCGAACTCGGTGGCATCAGTCACCGTGTCCAGGCTATTGATCTGGCTATGTTCAAAGCGAGCGGCACTGGCATAGGAAATGCCCTTGAAGGCTTCGAGCTCGACGCGCGCTGCCTCTCCCTGAAGATCGTCAACCACAACAGATTCTTTCATCGCGGTGATCTGCTGCTCACCAATCTGCACATTTATCTGTTGGGCTGGCAGTGGCTCGACAGGTGTCGGCTTTTCGGGGAGCGGCGGGTTGCCATCAGATTGGTCATCACCACCACAGGCGGCTAATGATAGTGATACCAATACGGCTATGGTCGAGCGAGAAAATATGGTCATTTTTGACTCCATCTATCGGTGTTTGGGTGAGCTGGGCTCATTTGATGGGGCTATGTTAGTTTGATTTTTGACCATTCAACAATCGGCTATGAAGGATCGAATCCTCACTTGATTTGAGGGGAGTGATAGTATGCCAAATCAAGAGTTTGCGTCGTTCTTGCGAGTCGGGGGAGGCTCGCTTGGTTGGAGAGTCATGACACTGGGATGCCGCCAAATTCTAAGCATAAAAAAACGACCCAATCTATTCGATTGAGTCGTTTTTGGGGCGATGTAGATTAGAAGCGGTAACCCAGGTTGAGTGTGAGGGCACTTCTGGTTTCGCCTTTGTTGTACAGGGCGGTAAAGTTGAGGTGTTTACCTATCTGCTTGTTGAAACCTACCAAGTAGGCCCATTTGTTTAGTTCGACACCGACATCGTAGGTAAATTCGCGCCCTAGGGCGTCGATATAACCTAAGTTACCTTCCATTGATGGCTTGATACCCTGGTACTCTGCACCGATAAATACTTGAGCACGGTAGTCGAGGAACTGGTAACCCAGCATCGGCTGAATAGTTAAGATACCGTCGCCCCACTGGTCGTTGCCTTCCAGGCGTGTCTGACTGTAACTTGCGGTGACCGAGGCAAAGAACTCTTTATAGCCTACCGACAGAGTGGTACCCACGCCAACTAAGTCATATTCAAGGTGCAGAGGGACATTCACCTCACCAGGTGAACAGACATCTACCCCTTGGCTAGCCACCGCAGCACAAGCCAGCTTGCCACCGACTACGCCTAGCTTGTCTTCGAATACATCTTTCATTTTGCCGGTATATTGTGCATCAACCACTGCATCGACATTGACCTTGCCAATGTAGCCGAACACGTTCCAGAAGGGCAGTATGTTAATGTCGGCGCGCAGTGAATAGCTTTCAGCATTTACTGTACCGATCGAACTTTCCGGATCAAAAAACTCGTTCAGATTTAATCCCATGATGTTGAAGTCGCTAAAACCAACATCCATATCTTGGTTGCGGTAGGCTACCGAGAAACCAAAAGGTAAGGGGACATCAATGCCTTGCTGGCGCACTAGATCACCCAGTATTGGAAACAGTCTGTCCAGATCAACCTTCTCTTCACGAATGCGCGGATCTGAGACTGTGCTCAGTAGCTCTTGGTCCATTACCTGCACCCCTAGCATGTCGTCGTAGAAGGCGACTGGTTTTAGCTTGACCATGTAATTCATTGGTTTTTTGCCTTTATTTCCCTTGGCCTGAATCGTCTTTTCCTTCACGACGGTTTTGCCATTGAGCAGGGTGTCGAAGGTGATGTTCTGCACATAGTCGGTCACGCGATAGTCGTCATACTCGAAAGACTTACCGTGATTGCTAATCTCCATAGTGCTCGGCTTGCCGTCGATCAGGGTCAGGGTGACATGCATAAAACGGAAATAGGCGATATCCTGCGGTAAACCATACTTTGAGTAGTTAAAGCTAATCTCGACATGATTTGGGCTGATTTCATTAACCTTTAATGATGATTTGTCATAGCTGTCGATGTAACCTTTTAGGCGATACTCAACCTTAGTGATCGCCTCTATCTTAGCAATCACGTCTTCTTCTTCGTCGAGCTTATCCTGGTCATATTTGATGCGCAGATCTATGTTGCCGCGGTTATCTGTGCTTTGCACCAGAAAGACCTCTGACTCATGGTTTTCGCCATCGACCTCGATGGAACGTTTAACGTGCTCAACCAGCTGATCGCCGTAGGTGAGAGAGCTGAGGCCTAACTTGAGTAGCTCGTCTGTGATGCCATAACGCTCTAGTATCGACTGTGACGCATCGACTGCTGCGGTTTGCGCCGCCTTTGGGGCTTCGGCATCGGCGTAGGCCGAGTTGCCGAAAGAGAGGGCCAGCGCTAAAGGAATCGCTTTAAGCATGGCTGTCTTGCCCGAAGTCATCTTTATGGTACGAAATTGAAGCTTTTGCATTCTGTAACCCTTGTCGTTTGCCCAGTGTTTGCTTAACTGGCCGAACCCTGAATTAGGATTCTTTGTTAATTGTTGAAGTGGTTCGACACAGGGTTGATCTGCTCAATCTGTTGTCGGTTTCTTCATTCGATGAGGGTATTTTATGAGCAGATGTGACAATAAAGTAATCGCCTTTGAAGGATGAAATCCATCAAAATCAGTAAGCGTGAAAAATGAAGCTTATTTCGTGTAAGGTTAAGTTTTATAATGGTTTATTGGTTTTTTACTGGTGTCATTTATGCTATTACTTCGCGTTGAGCAATATCATGGCTCGCTCGTATGGGATAAAATTTTTCAATAAAATGTGACAGCGATGACTGTCCGCTTTATAACGGTTTATCTTTAAGCAGGCGTAAATAAAATCGGACGACTGCTAAGATGATCAACATGTTTACCAGCATTAACAATGGCGTGACGATCTCAAACTGGGGAGTGCCATGGAGTGCATTCATGGTCATGACCAGTAGGAGGTTTCCGCCAAGCATGCGAATGATTGCATGTGACGGTTTGTTAAAGTACATATAAATTATTAGCGTATTCAAGCTATAAAAGGCGACGAGTTGCCACAGCTGGCTGAGATGAGTTAATACCAGGGAATACTCAACCAGAAACAGTGTACCCCAGCCAAGGCAGACGATTTGAGTCCGTCCAATGATGTTGCCGGTC
The DNA here is from genome assembly GCF_022398425.1 of Shewanella sp. Isolate7. Lineage (NCBI taxonomy): Bacteria > Pseudomonadati > Pseudomonadota > Gammaproteobacteria > Alteromonadales > Shewanellaceae > Shewanella > Shewanella sp. Isolate7. Next base: position 29,730 of record NZ_JAKEVJ010000041.1, read on the forward strand.
ATCTGCATTGAAACGATTGCCAAGGAGGCTCCTATTATTGGAAATAGAGGCCCTCCAGGAATGGCGAAATATATCCAAAGACTAAAACAGGTTAAAGAGATAGCAACGGCGGTAACGGCGTTAGTTAAACGCTGTCGTTGCAATTTTGTCTTTGCGACGGCTGCTATTTCTGTTTTAGTTGTATCAACCTTGGGATCGTTTTTTGCCCAAGGCTGAATCAACTCGGCGTCTTTGGATTGTTCATTAGCGATGCTCGCATTGAGTAACCTAAGCTCATGACCTAGTTGTGTGAGGCCATTGTCGAGCTCTTCAGAGGCTATGTCATGTTGTATTCCTTCAGCGAGCTTAACTATGCGTGCCTGGATGTCTTTACAAGCTTTGGCAACCTTCTGCCATTTGGCCTTTTCATGGCGTAATCGATAGCTGCTCGCTAAAGGGAGTGCCAAGAGTTCTTGTAGTTTATCAATATGTTGTTGATTGGCTAAGAGGTCAGATTCAGCATCTAACTTCTGCTTATCGGTCTTGGCTTCAACTAAGGCTTTTCTGGCGAGCGTAAATTGTTTCGTCACTGTCTTAAGTGTATCGTAAAACAGTGATTCTGTTGTGACAGGCCAAATGAAACGATAGACAGTAGAATACACCACGACACCTAGCATGGTTTCTTGAATTCTTAAGATCGCAGTGTTAAATGATGCCGTGCCATTGGAGCCTCCACCTAATGAGACAATAGCAAAGACGATAAATGCCATGTTAAAGACATACCCGTAGTGCTTATCACTGCTAAGGAAGACGCACACACCTAAAAATAGGTGAAAACATGCTATGAACAACATGCGGTCTTGGGAAAACAGGCTAATTAGCAGCAGAGCAAAGAGGATACCTGTCACAGTACCCACGATGCGCTTTTTGCCCTGCAATATGCCGTGACCGAAGGATTCGTTGGCTGAAATCGCTAGCACTGTGATAGCAGACCAATAGGGTTTTTCCCATTGAAAATACAGCGCTAGCCCTATAGTGAGGCCGATAGCGAGTGAAATCTTAATCGCCTCTTTTATGGATGAGCTGAGCATTTCTGTCCACCTTAATGTTTGTGGAGTTTAACCGATGCAGTCATTCCTACCCTAAGCTGGATGTCCTCGGGAAGATGATCGAGTTTAATCTTGACCGGAATGCGCTGTGCAAGACGGATCCATTGGAAACTGGGATTCACGTTGGGTAATAGTGCGTTGCCGGTGCTTCCGTCAGCTTTCGCTATTCCAAAGCCAATACTCTGTATTTTGCCTTGCAGCACGTGGTTCTTGTGCATCATCAGGGTGACTTCTGCCTTGTTATTGACGTCGACATCGTTAAGATCTGTTTCTTTAAAGAAGCCTTCAATCCAAAAACTGGATTCATCGATCAAGGCTACCACAGGGTTGTTGGCAATAACCTGTGAGCCGACGCGATAGTTAAGGTTGGTAATATAGCCGTCTGCAGGCGCAGTTACCTTGGTGTACTGAAGATTTAATCGGGCTTCTTCTACCTGTGCCTTGGCCATTAATAGATTGGCCTTGGCCGTGTCGATGGCATTTTGCAGGTTATTGAGCGTCAATTCAGATTGTGCGCCTGGAGTGAGCTTCTCAAGGTTCACTGCACGATGGGCCTCGTTGTTTGCCTTATCGAGCAATGTTGCCGCCTGTTTCTCATTGGCGATAGCCTTGTTCAAACTGGTTTGATAGAGACTAGGATCAATTTCGAACAAGAGAGCGCCGCGTTTGACCTGGGCGTTGTCTTCGACCTGCATCTTGATGATTTGTCCTGTGACCCTGGGGGTCACTTGAATGACATGGGCACGGATTTGTCCATCTCTGGTCCAAGGGTTTTCTATATATGTCTGATACTGGCTATACAGAGTCGCACTCGCGGCTGTCACGATTAGCAGTGTGAGCAAGTATTTTTTTAACATCTTGATACCTATTTAGAAAATGGAAATAAACTGGCTAATCACGCCAACTAAAATGATGGTGATGGCTAGCTCTGTAAGCGCTGGCGCCACAATATATTTGTGCCAGCCGAGCTTGACACCAATCGTTGTAAAAACGCTGGTAAGGACGTAAGCCATTACGCCAACAAGCAATAAGGGCGGGAAATAGACATCACCTAATGCTATTTCGTGGGGCATGATGTTCATCTGTAGTTAGCCTTATGTAGTGACAGCGATGTTTTACCTTGAGTTAAAGGTAAGCTTTCTTCTCTAGGCTAGAGATGTTAGTGCGGTGGCGGGTGGAGCGGTAATCGTGTTTGATGGATTAAACCCATCAAATTAGATCAACAAACCTGATGGGATATGCTAGCTTAGCGCAATGATCAGGCCTTTTCAGGCCATAGGTGTCGGGTATTTTAAGGGAGTAGATGATGAACTTCAGCTTAGAACAACTTCTTGCCTTTGTTACAGTTTATGAGTTTAAGTCTTTTAGTAAGGCCGCAGTAAAGCTGGATAAACATCGCACCACCATTGGCCAGGTGATCACTAACCTCGAAGACCAACTGGCGATCACACTGTTTGAGCGGATTGGTCGATCAGTTGAGCCGACTCAGGACGCCACCTTGCTGTATCACTACGCAAAACAAGCCATAGAACAGACCCGCACTTTCGATCGTATGGCCTTAAGCTTAAGTTACGGTGGTTTGGAGTCTATCACCATTGCCTACGCGAGCTTTATTCCTCAGCATGTGCTTACAGTGATACGCAGGGCGCTGATGCAAGATTTTCCTTATATGAGGGTAAATCTATTGGTTCGCTCGAAAGCTGAGATCAAGAAAGGCATTCAAGATGGTTCGATTCATTTCGGTCTGGTGAATGTGTTCGAGAGCAAGGTGGTTAACAGTATTGATGCATCATTGCTACGCAGCATCCCCTTTGTGCCTTATGCCAGTAAAACTAGTGAGCTCGCTGGTTTGCCACCAAGTGAAACTTATATAGCATTGAAATCCACTCGCCAGTTTGTGCTTAAGTCTATGATTGATGACGATATGTCAAAGCGGATCCTTTTATCATCATATTATGAAGTAGTTGATCAGCAGCAATTAATTATTAGGATGGTACAAGAAGAGTTAGGCTGGGCATTGTTGCCGCGAAATATTACCAATGTTGAATATGATTCTGGTGATATTGTTGAGATTGAGCTCGATCAGTCAAAAGATGCCATTCAAGTTCCTGTATCATTATGGTGTCAACATTCGAAGCAGGTGATGCAAGTGAAAAAAACTATTTATAGTTGCCTTATGGATTACCTTAAAGCGGTTGATAACCTGTACTAGTTAGCCTTAATCGACAAATTCTGGCAGGTCATTGGTTTGCCTTTAGCCTGCCTTCCTCCCCAGCTAAGCAAAAACCGACATTTCCTACTGTTTGTTTAGACTGCTTAAACCGCGTCTTGTGCTTTATGAAGGGTTTCATCCTTCATAGGTGATTATCTGTCTCTAATCGTCGCGCATAAAATCTATCGGTAATCGAGGTGCTTCCCCTATGCACCTTGCACACCTTATCGATTTAGAAGTGACCAGACGATGGAAGCATTACAAGACATTTTGAATATATCTGCCTATTTAACCATTTTGATCACCCTGATCTTGGGTTATCTGGTGGGTAAGATAAGGCTGGGCCGGTTTCGTCTGGGCAGCATAGCCGGCACCTTGCTGGTGGGCATGCTCATTGGTCAGGCGGAGGGCGAGGTCGCGCCGTCCATCAGATGGGTCTTCTTCGGGATCTTCATGTATCTGGTGGGGTACCAGGGGGGATACCGTCTCATCAACACGCTTAAGCTGCGCCGAAGATCGATATTGGTGGCTAGTATGTCGATGAGCCTGATCGCCATAGTGACCTTGGCCCTTGCCAGCTGGTTGTTTGACCTGAATCTATTCATGGCCATTGGCATGACGGCTGGAAGTTTTGTCCACCCGGAAATTCTCAGTGAGGCCAGCGAAGTGATCGGTCAACTGCCGGGATTGACGGAAACGGCTAAGCAGCTTGCCCAGCACCAGGTGCATTTAGGCTATATAGCCACTGTCATATTTGGTGTGTTGGGACCTGTGTTGATGATCGCCTGGCTGCTGCCGGCCGCCACGGCGCGAGCGTTGGGGGACACGGCCACACGTCATGCTATTGATACCAGAAGTAATATCGTCAGACGTGTCTTTCAGGTCAATGCCGACAGTACCGTCGTGGGTAAGACTCTGGCGCAGCTCAATGAGCCCTCTATCGATACTCTCTTTGCGCTAACGCGAGCCACCACAGGTGCTAAGTCGGCCGAGGATGCGCCCATTGTTGCAGGCGATAGGCTTACGATTACCGGATGCCACAATGCCTTGTTTTACTTCGATGACAACCTCTTAGGCACTGAGCTGCCCTGCGATCTTGAACCTGATCGCAGCGAAGAAAACCATTTGATCTTGATGCATGGACAGCTTGTCGGCCAGTCGCTGCACCAAATTAAAACGGCGATCAACCGAGGTGGCCAGAGAGCCGTATGTATCACGGCCGTGTTCAGAGACGAGCAGGCCCTGGAGATCACCCCAGAGCTAGTGGTAAACCGCGATGATATCTTGCAGATCACTGGGTGCTCCGACGACATACAGGCCATAAAACAAGATGTTGGCCAGGATCTCCCCCATCACGGGGGAAACCAGGCGCTCTTCGGGCTGGGCCTGGTGGTGGCCTATCTCATCAGCCTCTGGCATCTCGATATCGGCGGCCTGTATCTCTATTTCAGCATGGGGCTGAGTAGCCTTGTCTCGGGTATCGCTGTGGGCTGGGCCTGCCACAGGGTCAACCCGCTGGAGCTGCTGCCCGAGAATACCAGCAGTTATCTGCGTAACCTGTTGCTACTGGCGTTTACCGCGGTCACCGGCCTCTATTACGGGCCGCACATGCTTGATGCCATACGGGTGAGCGGCATCCAGGTCTCCCTGATTGGCTTCTGCGTGGTGCTGATCTCCCAGCTGTTGTCATTTTGGCTAGCCTTTTGGATTTTCAACCTAGACCAGCCAGCCAAGCTGATGGGGCGGGTCGCCGCTCATCGGCATTGGGGGGCAGAGATGGCTGCGGGTTATCGACAGCGAGCCCTCGACGATACCTTTTATGCACTGACTCTTTCCTACATCACATCAAGCATGTTGATGATGATTGTCGTCTCGGCGGTGCTGCATCTGTTTTGAGCATAGTATTTATTACTTAGTACTTAGTGCCACATCCGTGTGGTGAATAGCAGAGTTCTTTTTCAAATAATTTAGTGAGTTACAACCATGATAAGAAAACTACTTTACTGTGCCTTGCTCATGGCATCGTCACAGGCCGTCGCCGATAGCAGCTACTTCTTCGATGAGCAGGATGGTCAGCTGGACCTTGGTCGTCATCTTGCCGAGAACGCCTACGGCTTTCTGCCTATTCCTGTGGTGATCACCGAACCCGCCATCGGCGTGGGGGGAGGATTGGTGGGCCTGTTTCTCCATGAAACCGAGGAGGAGAAGGCACTACGCATGCAAAAGGCCCGCGAATCGATAGAGGGCGGTGCCCAGCTGGTTCCGGCCGCCATGACACTGGTCGGTGCTGCGGGTACCGAAAATGGTACCTGGCTGGCGTTTGCCGGTCATCGTCACTCCTGGTTGAAAGACAGTATTCGCTATACCGGCATTGCGGGTGTTGCCAATGCCAACCTGGATATCTACACACGTCTTGGTGGGCTTCTGCCGCCTGAGCATGCGATTCAGTTCGATACCCAGACCAAGGCGGTATTCGCGCTACAGAAGGCGCAGTTTAGGGTGGCCAATACGCCCTTGATGCTTGGGGTTAAGCAGATTTGGAGTGAGTCGAGCGTTTCCTCCTCCGATCCCATCGTCGATTGGATCTTGCAAAACCGCCTCGGAGACACGAGTACCACCTCAGGCCTGGGGCTGGTGGCCGAATACGATACCCGGGACAACATGTTCTTCCCTAAGAAAGGTTATCAGCTGACGAGCGAGTACATGGTGTTCGATGAGGCTATAGGATCTGATGTTAATTACCAGACATTGAATGTGAGTGGTGAGGTTTATGTGCCGATCACTGAACATTGGACCTTCGCCGCCGCGGCAAGCTTTGATGCCCTCTATGGTGATGACAATGAGTTGACGCCTACGGCTAAGCCATTTGTGGACCTGCGCGGCGTGTCGGCGTTTCGGTATCAGGGCGATAAAGTGGCGACCGTGCAGTCTCAAGTTATGTATCACTTCGATCACAGGTGGACTGTGTCTGGCTTCTACGGCTATGGCCAAACCGCTAACGACTCCGGCCACGACAACCAAGATTCGGTCAACGCCTACGGCGTAGGCTTTCGTTATCAGATTGCCCGCCGCTACGGTATCCACATGGGCGTCGACCTGGCGAGAAGCGGCGATGACAATGCCATCTACTTCAAGCTAGGTTCAGGCTTTTAGGCCTTTGCCCCAGATGCCCAGGCCGAGCAGCAGGGCGGTGATCACTAGCGGGCCACCCAGTTGTTCGCTCTGGCTCACCAGTGCCAGACCGAGTGCGATCATTAGGTAATAGAGCAGGCCGAATAGGGCGCCTGCGGCCCCGGCCTGAGCCCGATAATCGACCAAGGCCTGGCTGAGGATGTTGGGAATGGCGATACCGAAGGCGGTCACTATCAGCGGGGTGACGTTTGCAGGTAACACCCTATGAAGCTCATTGAGAAACTGATTATGAGCAGTTTGMGTTCCTTGCAGCGCTAAGGGAAATGTTCGCTCATAAAGGGTGATTGAACGCCCCTTAATGGCGATAGAGGCCCTCAGGGCAATGAGTTCGCGCCCTTCACGCATATCAGACCAATCCACCAAAACAATGGGCATGGTGTGCTGTGTCAGTAACCACTTAGCATGCCATTGGTAGACCGCTAGTCTCTCGTGATGAAGATGATGGTTGCCGAGCAACCTGTCGATACGCTTAATCGAATGTTTGGTTTGCGCATGAGTTCCATCAATATGACGACCTAAAGCGGTCAATGTAAGACGGTCTGAATCAATGAGAGCCCGGCAGGCAACCATGAGGGTATTTAGACGCTTTTGGTGAATTTCTGGGCAATGTTGATAGAGGGATTGATGTAAGATAGTTAAYGCTTGCACCTTGGAAGTCCGTGATTGGTTTTTATTTATCAGATCACATTCCAAGGTGCAAGTTCACTCTAATCTCATGATTTATCTCAAAGTTATCAGGGGATTCCTCAGCGCTCCACGGCGATGTCCTGTCGCCGAGGGCCAAAAGCGTGCTTACACTAGATATCCATCGTCTCTTCGATTTAGCGGTTTTTGTTGCCGTTGCGGATTAAGTTTTACTGGTTTCGGTAGAGGGAGAGCAGTGTGAAGGTTTGTGGCGGTTGTGCTTGCAAAGGGGGGAGGCAGGAGTAAACTGGTGGGCCATCTGCATGGGGCTGGGTGATAACCCTTATTTCACTTGCTAAGGATTGCGTCTCTCCTATGATGACTGAATTGACTACCACTCGCACCCACATAAGGCTTCTATCTCACGACGAAGCCGAACTGCTGCTGCGTTATTATCTTCAAAACCGTGAACATCTGGCTCCCTGGGAGCCGGCAAGAGAAGATGATTACTTTACGCTAGCTAGTGCCCAGTCTGTTGTGGTTGCAAATGCCCGTCTGGCTGAGGCCGGACTGGCCTTCAAATTCGCCATTTTCAACCGAGAGCAAACCGACATCATAGGGCTGTGTAACATCACCAACCTGGTCATGGGTGTATTCAAGGCGGCTAATCTTGGTTACTCGGTAGCCGAGCGTTATCAGGGCCAGGGCTATATGACCGAGGCTCTGAGCGCGTTACTCGACTGGGTGTTTGACGAGGTGGGGCTGAATCGCGTGATGGCCAACTATATGCCGCACAATCTAAGCAGCGCCCGCTTGCTTGAGAGATTGGGATTTGAGCGTGAAGGTTATGCTAAGGCCTATCTTAAAATCGCCGGTCAGTGGCAGGATCATGTTTTGACCGCCAAGTTGAATCCGAAGCGGGATAGTGTCTAGGCGGCTTCACCTCAGCAGTCCCATCCGCTGGAATTGTCATTCCTCCATCTTCTGGTTTGCCTTCGACCTATTACCTATTTATCGCCTTAAGTAGATCGCCTAGCCTTGATAGGCTCAAAGGTGTTTCAGGGGAGATTCGTGATGGAAAACAGGGCCAGACTGCAGGACTTTATTCACTCCTTCACCCAATTGATTGAACGAGTCGGCAGCGATGAGGCGAGTATCTTTACCGACGGCAAAGCGCTGCTGTCCACGCTGATTGGCCATGATGATTGGTTACCCCATGAGTTTGCTCGGCCCAGTCCTGATAGCTATCGGCAGTATCGGCTCTACTGTGATCCTTTGAAGCGCTTTTCTGTGGTGAGTTTTGTGTGGGCGCCGGGGCAGACCACGCCAGTGCATGACCACACAGTGTGGGGCATGGTCGGCGTGCTGCGCGGCGCCGAACGCTGCGAGGAATATGAGTTAGACCCGGAAAATGCCTGTCTGCGGGCAACCGGTAGCCATGAGTTACCCGTTGGTGCTGTTGATCTGGTGTCACCCCGCATCGGGGATATCCATAGGGTATCGAATGCCCTCGAGGACGGCGTGTCGATCAGTATTCATGTCTATGGCGGGAATATTGGCGCGGTGCAGCGCCATGTCTATGATGTCGATACCGGGGTTAAGAAGCCGTTTGTTTCGGGATATTCGAATTAAGGGGGGGGCGTCGGTAGTTAGATATTGTTGCATCCGAATGAGTTGGCATTTGGTGGGGATTTGAAGGTCGAACCTTCATGGTAACCTATCACCTGCGGTGAGCTGATATGCAGATACTGCTGTGACACGCTGTAAAGCCATCCTTGGCCGCTCTACGGTTTCATCCCTGAAACCGAAGGTCACAGCCGTATCTGCACTCGATATCTAACGTCTCTTCGATTTGACGGTATTGAGTGTGATGGAGGAGCTAAAAGCTGCCCCAAACTGAGTTAACCAGTCGTCGGTGGATCAGTATCTAACAGACTTTCTGGCCTAGCAATTTTCATCGTTACGCCCGTGTGATGTAATTCGCTATTCCCATAAAAAACTGGATAACTATACAGTCATATTAAAATCATAAGGATTTTGAATGATTTTTCTCCTGTATTTGTGCGCATTTTCTCATTCCGGCATAAATAAATGCCCTTAAAATTAACCACTTAAAATATTCATTAAGTAGATAATAGGTTTGGAAAACGCGCATGCGCGTTTTTCCAGATGGTATATTGGGAAAAATGCTGATAAGTTCATTATATACAGATAGTTAGCTGTGCGCGTTTTCACTGGTCCAACGAGGTAAACGCGCATGCGCACTAATAAAATGTTAAATTTTTGCCCAGTCATCGAGACCAGTCTAAGGATACAAGATGTTAATATATGTAAATCAAATTAAGGTTAATGGATCTAATGCTCTTGATAGTACCTTAAAAACTGTTGCAGGGTGGTTAAAGGAACTAACGAAAAGACACTTTACGCCTGAAGAGCTGAAGATTTCAGAAGATTATATTATTGGTCGGCAAAAAGTTAGAACCTACAACGCTTCCCAAGCGGAACCCTTTCTTTATTCCATATTGTTTTCTAAGGAAGGTGCGAACAAGTCGTCGCACAGCTCTGGCTTTGATAGCAGCGACAGTTCAAGGCATTCAACTGAGGGCATGCCGAGGCCTGCTGAAGTTGAATAACGCCGAAATGGTGTTGCTATCAAAGCCCCGCAGGGCGAGGCTTACAGCGGTATTTGCTGCGTTACAGTTCTTGCGAAGGACTAGGGCCATTCGCTGCAAACTGTGCCTTGCATCTATCCACTTTAAGCACACGCAGAGCAAGCACNGCACAGCTCTGGCTTTGATAGCAGCGACAGTTCAAGGCATTCAACTGAGGGCATGCCGAGGCCTGCTGAAGTTGAATAACGCCGAAATGGTGTTGCTATCAAAGCCCCGCAGGGCGAGGCTTACAGCGGTATTTGCTGCGTTACAGTTCTTGCGAAGGACTAGGGCCATTCGCTGCAAACTGTGCCTTGCATCTATCCACTTTAAGCACACGCAGAGCAAGCACGGGACTTATTCGCACCTTCCCTAACCCAGACTCCGATGTTCATGGTCGCCAATGGATTACAGAAATTGGTATCAGGGTGGAATCCGATGGGGTGCTTTTTACAACTCTTCTAGAAACTAGCGATATTAGTACACAGGTTACTGATATTCCTCAATCATCAAGACCTAAAGTCGTCAAATACCTCCAGAACAACTGCAATATTTCAAAAGATACTATCGGTCTAGGCCTCAAAAATATTAGCAACGATGAAGAGGTGTTTAGAGCCCTTCTTGCTGAACTAGAAAGGCCTGAGCGGAAACACCCGGTTGTGCTTGTTAGTTGTGATTCAAGTGGTAAACCATTGCTCAATCCACGAAGTTTACAAGAGCAGCTTATAGGATTAGCGCAGGTTGTTGTATGTGATCAGTCTGTTGATAGTTGGGAAATGGAAAGAGCCTTGGGTAGGCGTTATTCTGCTTGGGGTGGCGCTATTAATGTCATTTTTCCAATAAGAAATAGGTCCGTTTGCCCGAGAAGGCTACTATTAGTCGAACACCTAGAAGAGCTAAAAAGTAATGATAAATATCTAATTGGTGAGCTTTTATCTATTATTACTCACACTACAAATGGGTATAGAAAAAGGCTCCACTTTAGCCCAACAGATGTCCGAGCAAAACGGCAAAAAGACCACAGAGAGTTTCTCAAACAAAAGTATAGTGAGCTTCAGCAATCTGGTGATTATGAAGAGCTTTTGAATGAGGCGTTTGAGCAAATAGATTCGTATGACAGTACGATTGAAGCGCTCAAGGACGAGCATCAACAGATAGTCGACTCGTTCGAAATGGAAAAGATGGAGCTTGAAGACACAAATGAGGCATTAACCGAAGAAATCAGGTCAAATAGCTACACTATTTCAGAATTAAAAAGACAACTAGGGAGTACTAATTCTGGAGATCAGGTATTAGATGCCGAGTTAATTCAGATTCTATCTGAAACATTAACTTATGACCCCAACCCGGAACAATGTTTGATGTTAGTTGAGGCCATGTATCCATCTAGAATTGTAGTGCTTGATAGTGCTTTAACATCAGCAAGGGATTCAATTTCATTCAAACAAGGCCGCAAGCTTATTGGTCTTTTGTTTAAGTTAGCAACAGAATATATTGATATTTTGTCGCAAGGAGGTGACTCGAAAGCAAAAGATATCTTTGGAAAATCTTATTCAGCCAATGAGTCAGAAACAGTAGAAAAAAGCCCAGAACTAAGTAAGTTCAGACAGTTTACTTACAATGGTGTAGATACATATATGTTTAAACATTTAAGAATCGGCGTTGCGGACAATATCGCAGAGACTATCCGGGTGCACTTTCATTGGGATAGTGAAAAATCAACTATTGTCATAGGCTATTGTGGTCCTCACCTACCTATCGGGTCTAAATCACATTAAATTTAACAAGCGCATGTTGTCGGACTGGTTTTCCGCTGCGCTACAAACCAGCCGTAAATGCGGGCGTTATGTAATCTGAAAATCGGAGGGTAGATGGATAGCAGAGGGTTGTTAGGTATCTATATTGGTTTCGCAGCGATTTCGTCTGCGGTACTTAGAATTCCGTTAAAGAGTGACTCTGTTGCTGCGAACATACTTGTCACGTTATTGGTGTTTACGACTGCTTTATTTGCTTGGTTGTTTCATAAAGAAAAACGCAGCAGCCGTGCAGATTATGATTTAGATTGAATAGGTTTGATTATAGCGCCTAGCAGGTATGCTTCTAGTTGCTTAAGTTCGCCCCGGCCACCAAAAGTGTGTCCTCTGTCGGACTGCCTACGCTTCGCTCTGTAGGATCCCCTCATAATTCATACCCCCAGCAGCCGTAAATGAGTGATAACTCAGCCAGCTTCCTGGCAGCATGGAGTAGGTCATCGGCTGACATTGGGTATCTGTCTCGTCGTCGCATCAGCTCTTTTCCCATCCGCACTATCGATAACACATTACGTTTCTTCACCGTATTGGCCTGGAAATGTCGTTGCAATTGCTTCGCTTCACCAAAGAGTCCCACCCACCAAAATGCCAATTGCACCA
>NZ_JAKEVJ010000042.1:0-35823 GCF_022398425.1 Shewanella sp. Isolate7
CTGTCACATAATATAAAATACAATTGAAAATTATTATCGTTTCCAATCATAAATATTGATCTAGATAAAGTTATTGGAAGCCTTGCTCCGTTAGAATCTGGTGTAGTTCAGATTTATCGAGACCTGAAAAGGTAGAGTTGCAATATGAAATTAAGCGAATTAAAGCCTGGCGATAGTGCTGTGATCTCCGAGGTGGGCCAGATTAGCCTGCCTGCGGTAGTGAAACGCAAGCTTTTATCTATGGGGATCACCCCAAACACCTCTCTGACCCTATTACGTCGTGCGCCATTGGGCTCGGGATTAGAGTTGGCCATTCGTGGCAGTAAGTTATGCATGCGTAAGGATCTGGCAGAAGTAATCGAGGTGGAGCTGGCTCATGGCTAAACAATTTCATTGTGTGACCGTTGGTAATCCTAATGCGGGTAAGTCAACACTCTTTAATGCCCTCACGGGGGCTAACCAGCAGGTGGGTAACTGGTCAGGGGTGACAGTTGAGAAGAAGACAGGGGCCTTTACCCTGAATGATACCCAGGTGCTGCTGACAGACTTGCCGGGTATCTATGATCTGCTTCCTGCCGGTAGCAGCTGTGACTGCTCCCTCGATGAGCAGATCGCTCAGCAGTATCTGGCCGAGGCGCAGATGGATGGCATCATCAACCTGGTGGATGCTACTAACATCGAGCGTCACCTGTACCTGACTGTGCAGCTGCGCGAACTTGGTATTCCTATGGTGGTGCTGCTCAATAAGATTGATGCAGCCAAGGCTCAGGGGATCGAGGTCGATATCGACAAGATGAGCCAGCAGCTAGGCTGCCCAGTGATCGCCGTCTGCTCTCGCGATGTCAACGACATCAAGCAGGTACAGGCCCAGGTGGTAGATCTGCTCGATGGCAAGGTCTCTGAGGCGCCATTGGTATTAAATTACGACGCCGAGATTGAGGCGGGCATCAAGGCGCTGTTTGAGCGCGATAGCCAACTCAGCCGAGGCCGCGCATTGGCGATGATGGGCAACGGCCTGGGTTGTGGCCAGTGTAAGAATGGTCAGATGCTGTCCGAGGTGTCCGAGGTGTCCCAGTGCTCCGAGCGCCTGGCGGCGCAGGGCAAGGATATCGAGATCATGGTGGCCACCACACGTTTCGATTTCGTGCAGCAGGTGTTTAATCAATCGGTGAAAGACAGTGAGCAGCTCACTCTGAGCGATCGCTTGGATAAGCTGGTGTTACATCCGATAGCAGGCGTACCCATATTCCTGTTTGTGATGTACCTGATGTTCATGTTCAGTATTAACGTCGGTAGCGCCTTTATCGATTTCTTCGACATCACGGCCGGTGCCCTGTTTGTCGATCACCTCGGCGCCCTGATGACCAATATCGGTGTTCCAGCCTGGTTGGTAACAGTGGTTGCCGGCGGTATAGGCCAGGGTATCCAAACCGTTGCCACCTTTATTCCCGTGATCGCCGCTCTGTTCCTGGCACTCTCTGTGCTGGAAGGCTCGGGCTATATGGCGCGCGCCGCCTTCGTGGTTGATGGATTGATGCGTCGTATCGGTCTGCCGGGCAAGGCGTTTGTGCCTATGATCGTCGGTTTTGGCTGCTCGGTACCTGCCATCATGGCAACCCGTACCTTAGGCAGCGAGCGTGAGCGCATCGTGACGGGTATGATGGCGCCCTTCATGTCTTGTGGTGCACGTCTGCCGGTTTATGCCCTGTTTGCGGCGGCCTTCTTCCCCGAGTCGGGTCAGAACCTGGTGTTTCTGCTGTATATCATTGGTGTGCTGGCCGCGATAGGAACGGGTTTACTGCTACGCTCAACCCTGCTTCCGGGCAGCAGCAGCGCCGTGGTGATGGAATTGCCTAACTACGAGACGCCTAAATTCAAGGCGGTGATGGCAAGAACCGGTAAGCGTACTAAGAGCTTTATTCTAGGCGCGGGTAAGACGATCGTTATCGTGGTCACCCTGCTTAACTTCATCAACGCAATCGGTGTCGATGGCAGCTTCGGCCACGAAGACAGCTCTGAGTCTGTGCTCAGTGTGGCCAGTCAGAAGGTGACTCCGCTCTTCTCGCCAATGGGCATAGAGCAGGATAACTGGCCGGCAACTGTGGGTATTATCACGGGGATCTTCGCGAAGGAAGCCGTGGTGGGTACGCTCAATAGCCTCTACTCTACCGCAAGTGGTGAAGAGGAAGATCTGGCGCCGCTGTCAGAGAGCTTTAGTGAAGCCTTGGCGACCATTCCTGAGAACCTGTTTGGCATCGCGCCTGAAGATCCGCTGTCAATGTCAGTTGGTGATATCGAGAGTATAGAGACGGCTTCGAGCGAGCTGGATGTAGATACCTCAACCTTTAGTGCGCTGCAGAGTGGCTTTAGCGGTGTGACGGCAGCCTTTGCTTACCTGCTGTTCATCTTGCTCTATACCCCTTGTGTGGCGGCCATGGGCGCTCTGGTGGGTGAGTTTGGACCGCGCTGGGCAACCTTTGCGGCCACCTGGACCTTCGGCTTGGCTTACGGTACCGCGACCATCTTCTATCAGGCGATGACATTTGCGGCGCACCCATTGCAGTCTGGACTGTGGATCGGCTTCTTCTTAGTCGCGCTGGTGGTCTTCTACCTGTGGCTGAAGCGCAAGGGGCAGCGTGCTCAGACCATCATACCTGTGATTAACGTGGTGACAGAGTAGATTTAAGCTTGATGTAAAACAGTTTGTTAAACCGAGAAAAGCAGCGATAATTCGCTGCTTTTCTGTTTTTGCGCTAAATCATGGCAGTTTTTGCGATTTGGCCGTTGTAACGAAGCGAAATCTGTAGGAATATGCAGGTTTTCTCCCATTAGTCTCGAGCGGCAGCTGTGCGCCCGATGAAATAGAGTTCGCAAAGAGGATTTCCATGAGTCATGTGGACACCGAAGTACGTCCTAGTAACTTCATTCGTAACATCATAGATGAAGATTTAGAGAGCGGTAAGCACACCCGTGTGCACACACGTTTTCCGCCCGAGCCAAACGGCTATCTTCATATTGGTCACGCAAAATCGATCTGTTTAAACTTCGGTTTGGCGCAGGACTATAAGGGGCTATGTAACTTACGTTTTGATGATACCAACCCTGAGAAAGAGGATATCGATTACGTTAACTCTATTCAGGCAGACGTGCATTGGTTAGGTTTCCAGTGGGATGGTGAGATCCGTTACTCGTCTAACTATTTCGATCAGCTGCACCAGTACGCGGTAGAACTGGTTAAGAAGGGATTGGCTTATGTCTGCTTCCTCAATGGTGAGCAGACTCGTGAGTACCGTGGCACCCTGAAGGAGCCTGGTAAGAACAGTCCTTATCGTGATACCTCTGTCGAAGAAAACCTAGCGCTATTCGAGAAGATGCGTAAGGGCGAATTTAAAGAAGGTGAGTGTGCACTGCGAGCCAAGATCGATATGGCATCACCCTTCATGTGTATGCGCGACCCTGTGATCTATCGTATCCGTTTCGCCCATCACCATCAGACTGGCGACAAGTGGTGCATCTACCCTATGTATGATTTCACCCACTGTATCTCTGATGCGCTGGAAGATATCACGCACTCGCTCTGTACGCTTGAGTTCCAGGACAACCGTCGTCTGTACGACTGGGTGCTGGATAACCTGGATGATTTCCAGGCGCCAAACCGTACCCGTCAATATGAGTTTTCACGCCTGAATCTGGAATATACCCTGATGTCTAAGCGTAAGCTCAATGACCTAGTGGTTCGTGGCCTGGTATCAGGCTGGGACGACCCACGTATGCCGACCATTGCCGGTCTGCGTCGTCGTGGCTATACGCCTGCAGCTATCCGTGAGTTCTGCCGTCGTATCGGCGTGACCAAGCAAGAGAACATGGTCGAAGTGAGCATGCTTGACGCCTGTATTCGTGAAGAGCTGAACGAGCATGCGCCTCGCGCCATGGCGGTGATCAACCCGGTTAAGGTTGTCATCGAAAACTACCCAGAAGGGCAGGTTGAGAAGTTATCGGCGCCGGCACATCCAAGCATAGAGTCTATGGGGCAGCGTGAGCTGGTGTTTGGTCGCGAGCTTTATATCGATGCCGACGATTTCCGTGAAGAAGCCAACAAGAAATACAAGCGTCTTGTTCAGGGCAAGGAAGTACGCCTGCGTAATGCCTATGTGATCAAGGCTGAGCGTTGCGACAAGGATGAGGCTGGCAATGTCACCACCATCTACTGTACCTATGACGATCAGACGCTAGGTAAGAATCCTGCCGATGGCCGTAAGGTGAAAGGAGTGATCCACTGGGTTGAGGCCACAAGTGCCGTACCAGCCGAGTTCCGTCTATATGACAGACTCTTTAATCAGCCAAATCCGGCGGCTGCAGAGACGGTCGATGAGGTGCTGAATCCTGAGTCCTTGGTGGTCAAGCATGGTTTAGTCGAGCCTGGCTTGGTTAACGCAGAGGCCGAGAAGGCCTATCAGTTCGAGCGTGAAGGTTACTTCTGCGCCGACAGCAAAGACTCATCGCCTGAACACCTGGTATTTAACCTGACGGTTGCTCTGCGAGATTCTTCTAACTAAGCTAACGTTTGGTACTAAAAAAGGCTTTAGGTGATTCCTAAAGCCTTTTTTGTATCTCAGGTTAACTTATGTCGGCTACTGATATCTTTTCCTATTGATACCTGCTCTTATCGATAGCTTTTATTGATACATAGGGCCTAAGCCGAAGCTCCAGAGGATGACGCTCGAGGCCATCAGGGCGACTAACAGCACAAGCCCGGCGGTGACGACCGAACTGGCGTAGATAAAGCCCTTCTCTTCGGGAATGTTCATTATGATAGGCACCCCGGTGTAGAGCAGGTACACAGAGTAGCTCAGCCCCAGCAGGCCTACAATCATCATAAACCAGAGCGCAGGATACAGGGCCGCAAGACCCACCATAAAGAGTGGTGTGGCTGTATAGGCCGCCAGCTCTATCGCCTGCGTGTAGCTTGGCTGGGCATCGAAGGTCTTTGCCATCCAGTAGGCCAGGTAGGCCAGGGCGAAGACCCCAGCGATCAGGCCGAAATACATGCTGATCGACATCATCAATGCGCTTTGCTTAGTGAGGAAGAGGGGATCAGATACCCCTAGATTCCAGCCGAACATGGTGGAGGCAAGATAGGTGCAGACGGCCGGAATGAGGGCGATCAACAGGACATGGCTAAGACTGCTTCTCAGCGCTTCGTGGTTTTTCTCAATTGTGTGCCACTCTTCTTTCGGATGAGTGTATAACCCCATTAAGTGATTTAATATCATTATAATTATCCTTGTTCAGCTTTCATTTTGTGCTCGCCAAACTTCAGACGAACCCGCATTGCCTGTTGGTCTGCTACCCAATAGACCTCAGGCTCCCAAACAGCCCTATAAGGACTGACATAGTTTATTTATTGAACATAAACTTAGACTAGTCAAGCTAACTTTCATCTGTTAGGCAGATGGACCTGCCTAAGACCATCTTTTAAGGGTAGAATAGTCGGCTTCTGTCCGTATAACCCTGAGTGTGTCATGCAAGCCTTATTAGCGCCGATAAAGCAGTTCCTACAATGTGAAACCCCAGATGAGTGGATTGCACTCGCCAGCCAGAGCGAGCAGCTTGCTGCGCTGCTTATCGATCACTGCAACTGTGAGCTCAAGGCGGCTCAGACGGCGATGTTTTTGATCCGCAAGTATGCTGTCGATAAGGCAAGTGGTGATAAGCTGCTCGAGTGGGCTAAGCCCTATGAGGAATTCGTTTACAACAAGTCACGGGACATAGATGCCTTTCTGGCGCGGGACGTGAAGAAAAATGAGCTGGTGGGTGAACTCACTGCCAAGCCTGGAGTCGATTATGGCCCAGACCTTATCGCAAAGATGGTGCGTCTGATAAAGGAAGAGTTTCACCATTTTGAACAGGTGCTGGAGATCTTGCAGGCACGTAACATACCCTATCAAAATCTCACCGCCGGGCGTTATGCAAGAGGGATGATGCGCGGGGTGCGCACCCACGAACCGGCGACCTTAGTGGACAAGCTTATCGTCGGCGCCTTTATCGAGGCGCGATCCTGTGAGCGCTTTG
Organism: Shewanella sp. Isolate7; assembly: GCF_022398425.1. Lineage (NCBI taxonomy): Bacteria > Pseudomonadati > Pseudomonadota > Gammaproteobacteria > Alteromonadales > Shewanellaceae > Shewanella > Shewanella sp. Isolate7. Next base: position 6,073 of record NZ_JAKEVJ010000042.1, read on the forward strand.
CCAAGCTGGCCCCCCATCTCGATGAAGGCTTGAGTAAGTTCTACGTATCTCTGCTACGTTCGGAGGCGCGCCATTATCAGGACTATCTGGTGTTGGCCCAGGCCATTTCTTCAGAGAATATTGACGAGCGTGTGGCACATTTCGCCAGGCTGGAAGGCGAGCTGATAAGCGCGCCAGACAGTGAATTTAAGTTTCACTCGGGAAGGCCTAGCTAAGGTACACTTAATCTAGGCTGGTGATGAACGCCTTAGGCGTCAGCCTCGTTAAAAGGCAAGCTTTGCAGGCTCACCTGCTCGGGACTCACTTTTAATACGCTGCCTTGCTCATACCAGTCTCCCACCACGATTCGCTGGCCATTATTGGCGAGCGGGTGAATGTCGGGTCTATGGGTGTGACCATGGATCATGCGTTTAGCGCCAGTTTGCGCCATGAGCTGTGCTACCGCGCAGGGCTCCACATCCATGATGCTATAACTCTTGAGCTGATTGCTCTGCTTACTCTTGCTTCGCAGCTTATCGGCAATGGCGATGCGCTTCGACCTAGGCAGGTGATTGTAGATAAATTTGGCCCAAGACATATTTCTAAAGCGGCGGAATCTCTGATAGGCCTTATCTAGGGTGCACAGGCTATCGCCATGGAGCAAAACACTAGGCTGACCATAGAGGTCTAGGCAATATACCTCGGGTAACAGTGTCATGCCCGAATGCTCGGCATACGCTTTACCCAGGAGGAAATCGCGATTGCCATGGATGAAGTAGATTGGGGTGTGAACCGAGAATTGCTTTAAGCGCTCGGCAAGTTCCTGGGCAAAGGGCTCGGCGATATCGTCTCCCACCCATACTTCAAACAGATCCCCCAGGATATAGAGGGCGTCGCATTGGGTGACATCTTGGCTAAGAAATTGATGGAAGGCGCTTAGGATATCGGGGCGATCGGCACTGAGGTGCAGATCGCCCACAAACAGGGTGTAGTTCAACAAGTGTCGGCCCTGTGATTACTCTTCGACGGTCACGCTTTCTATGACGACAGCTTCTAGCGGAACGTCTTGGTGCATGCCGCGGTTGCCGGTGGCAACAGCCTTGATCTGGTTAACCACATCCATGCCTTCGGTGACTTTACCAAACACACAGTAACCCCAACCTTGTACTGACTCAGACTTGAAGTCGAGGAAGGTGTTGTCGTTGATGTTGATGAAGAACTGCGCGGTGGCCGAATGAGGATCAGAGGTGCGGGCCATGGCGATAGTGCCGACAAGGTTAGAAAGACCATTGTTGGCTTCGTTCTCGATCGCTTCGTTGCAACGCTTTTGCGACATATCTTCGGTGAAGCCACCGCCCTGGATCATGAAACCGTCGATTACGCGGTGAAAGATGGTGCCGTCATAGAAACCGTCTTTTGCGTACTTGATGAAGTTCGCTACGGTTGCTGGTGCTTTTTCGGCATCGAGTTCGAGTTTAATAACACCGTGGTTGGTTTGCATTGTGATCATATGACTGTATCTCATCATGGTTACTTATTCAGATAGCGCCAGATTCTAGCCTATTAACCTGGGCGCATAAAGGGATGGCGTGACTTTTATCCCTGCGAACATGCTTTACAGCCCGATCTACTCTCGCATTTTACGCTATCGGGTGTGAAGAATGTGCGAGGGTACAAAAAACGCTTTAGATTCACGCAATCACGCTGGAAGCGGCCGTTTGCAGGTGGTAGACTGAGCGGCCTATTTGTTGTCAATTATCTGTAGAGAATATCAATGTTGAAGCTATACAACAGTCTTACCCGCAAAAAAGAGGAATTTAAGCCAATACAGCCAGGTAAAGTCGGCATGTATGTCTGCGGGGTAACCATATATGATTTGTGTCATATAGGTCACGGACGTACGTTTGTTGCTTTCGACATGATCGTCAGATACCTAAGATATATCGGCTATGACGTGAATTTTCATCGTAACATCACGGATGTCGACGATAAGATCATCAAGCGTGCCACCGAGAACGGCGAGAGCTGCGACACGCTGACCGAGCGTCTGACACAAGAGATGTATCATGACTTCGATGCCCTGCATATGAAGCGCCCCGATTTCGAGCCCCGTGCGACGCAGCATATGCCTGAGATCATCGAGATGGTCGAGCGTCTGCTCGAGCGAGATCATGCCTATATTGCCGCTAACGGCGATGTGCTCTTCAGTGTGGCATCGTTCCCTGAATATGGTCGTCTGTCAGGACAGAATCTCGATCAGCTGCAGGCGGGCGCCCGGGTTGAGGTTGACGAGAACAAGCGCGATCCTATGGATTTCGTGTTGTGGAAGATGTCTAAGCCGGGCGAGCCGACGTGGGATTCGCCATGGGGCCCTGGTCGTCCTGGCTGGCACATCGAATGTTCGGCGATGAACAGCAAGCATCTGGGGGAGCATTTCGACATTCATGGCGGTGGTTCAGATCTGCAATTCCCCCACCATGAGAATGAGATCGCTCAGTCTTGCTGTGCCCACGACACCCCTTATGTAAACTACTGGATGCATACAGGCATGGTGATGGTGGATAAGGAGAAGATGTCCAAGTCGCTCAATAACTTCTTCACCATTCGCGATGTGCTCGAGCACTATGATGCCTCGACCGTGCGTTACTTCCTGCTGTCGGGCCATTACCGTAGCCAGCTAAACTACTCGGAAGATAACCTCAAGCAAGCCAAGGCTGCCCTAGAGCGTCTCTATACTGCGCTCAAAGATCTGGACCTGAGCGTCGAGGCGGCGCCGGCAGAGGAGTATGTAGCTAAGTTTAAAGAGGCGATGGACGACGACTTTAATACGCCTGAGGCTTACTCTGTGCTGTTTGATATGGCCCGTGAGATCAATCGCCTCAAGGCCGATGATATGAATGCGGCCTCAGCCCTGGGTGTGAGCATGAAGCAGCTGGGTGACGTGCTAGGTATCTTAGAGCTGGATGTGGATAGCTTCTTTAAGGGTGAGGGCAGTGAGGATGAGGTGGCGCAGATCGAGGCCTTGATCGCCGAGCGTAACCGTGCCCGCGCCGAGAAGGACTGGGCCGCGGCCGACGTGGCTCGCGATGGCCTGAATGCCCTGGGCGTGATCCTGGAAGATGGCCCCGGCGGCACCACCTGGCGTAAGAAGTAATACCAATCACAGTAAATATGTGATCAGAAATAGCGCAGGAAAAACACTTGAGAACAAAACGGAATTTTTAGATAAGTAGTTATTCTACAATTAAAAATACTAATACAGTTATCGAGCGTTTTAACAAGCTAGAATGATCAATTGTTTATTACGATTGGTATAAAGCCTTCTTATAAAGGTCGGAATAAAAAAAGCCTGCACTTAGTGCAGGCTTTCTTGTTTCAGGGGCCGGCGGCTTAACTAAAGCCTTTTATATCAGTCTTTGATATCAGTTCTTGGTACTAACTTTTGATATTAGCCCCTGATATTAATCCCTAATATGAATCGCGATTATTGGTCGTGATTATTCGCCATGATAGTTAGTCATGATAGTTTTCGGCGGCGTACAGGGTATTTTCCAGCAGGCTGGCGATGGTCATAGGGCCGACACCACCCGGAACGGGGGTGATATGACTGGCGTGCTCGGCGGCTACATCATATGCCACATCGCCCACGAGCTGACCGCTCTCTAAACGGTTGATCCCCACGTCGATAACGATGGCACCCGGTTTAATCCACTCACCAGGAATAAAGTTAGGCTTGCCCACGGCAACGATCAGCAGATCGGCGCGGCGTACCTTATCTTCGAGGTCACGGGTGAAGCGATGACAGGTGGTCGTGGTGCAGCCAGCCAGTAGCAGTTCCAGGGTCATGGGGCGGCCGACGATGTTAGAGGCGCCTACGACGACGGCGTCTAAGCCATAGGTGTCTACACCTGTGGACTTGATAAGCGTCATGATCCCCATCGGCGTGCAAGAGCGCAGCACTGGGATGCGTTGAGCCAGACGACCCACGTTGTATGGGTGGAAGCCATCGACATCTTTATCGGGACGGATTCGCTCGATCACCTTCGACTCTTCGATATGATCCGGCAGTGGCAGCTGAACTAAGATACCGTCTATGCTTGGATCTTCGTTGCATCTGTCGATCAGGGCGAGCAGATCGGCCTCCGAGGTTTCGGTAGGCAGGTCAAAAGATTGTGACAGGAAGCCGACTTCTTCACAGGCGCGGCGCTTGCTGCCGACATAGACCTGAGAGGCGGGATCGGCTCCCACTAAGATAACGGCTAATCCCGGCACACGTTTTCCGGCCTCTTTGCGGGCGGTTACTTTGGCACTCAGTTGCTTTCGAATGGATTGAGCAATCGCTTTGCCATCGATTATTTGGGCTGTCATGGGGGGTGGATTTCCTTAATATGGCGCGATAATAAAAAATCGGCGACATTTTAACAGGGGGGGCGGAAACTGTCATTGACTTCGCTCGATAACAGTCAGTTCTAATATATGGATAATGTCGGCCAGGCTACAGTGCTCCTCTGCTTTGTGTAAGACGACAGGATGTGGGCTGAAATAGACTAAATGCCCTGATATTTGCCTTAATTGTCTAATAAAGTTTCGGATAGCTGTTTAAATAGTCAGGTGCGCAGGCATTGCAAAAAAATCGTTGACGCTAACCATATGAGGGGATAATATGCGCTCCGTTCTCGACGACACCCTGTGTATGGTCAAGAATAGATTCTCGGTGATTAGCGCAGTCCGGTAGCGCATCTGGTTTGGGACCAGAGGGTCAGAGGTTCGAATCCTCTATCACCGACCAAATTTTTAAATAACGTGGAGACGTTATTTGCCCTGTTAGGATATGAACCAAGTTCATAACGACGCGCCCGTAGCTCAGTTGGATAGAGCATCCGCCTTCTAAGCGGATGGCCGCAGGTTCGAATCCTGCCGGGCGTACCAAATCAGTGGTGATTGTAGCTCAGTTGGTAGAGCCCCGGATTGTGATTCCGGTTGTCGTGGGTTCAAGTCCCATCAGTCACCCCACTTCTTTCGAAGAAAATAAAAAAAGCGACCTCTGGTCGCTTTTTTTACGTCCGTAATTAGGGCTTTGAGGCTCGACTATGCCGAAAACCGTGGCTATAATGTCGCGTCTTGATAAATTTCAACTATGTGCGACGACTGCCAAACCCAGTTACCAAGGCATTTTAGTCGTTTTTTTAGATCAAGAAACGAATACCTTAATAGTTGATGATTCGGCTATTACAAAAGACGTTTGATATATTTCGAGGTAAAACAATGCAAGTTTCTGTAGAAACAACACAAGGTTTAGAGCGCCGCCTAACTATCTCTGTTCCTGCTGAGCAGATTGAAAAAGCCGTTTCTGATAGTTTGAAAAATGAAGCTAAGCGTGCACGTATTCCTGGTTTCCGTCCAGGCAAGGTACCTGTAAGCGTGATCAACAAGCGTTATGGTAAAGCGATTCGTCAAGAGATCACTGGTGAAGTGATGCAGCGTAACTTCGTTGAAGCCATCATCGCAGAAAAATTAAACCCAGCGGGTGCACCAACTTTCGTTCCTGGTGAGACCGATGCTGAGAACTTCCAGTTTGTTGCTACTTTCGAAATCTACCCAGAAGTAGAACTAAAAGGTCTAGATGCGATTGAAGTTGAGCAACCAACTGCCGAAGTAACTGACGCCGATGTTGACGCTATGATCGAAACCCTGCGTAAGCAACACGCTACTTTCGAAGCGGTTGACCGTGCAGCTGCAGAAGGCGACAAGGCGAAGATCGACTTCGTTGGTTCTATCGACGGTGAAGAGTTCGAAGGCGGCAAGGCTGAAGATTTCGAACTACAACTAGGCAGCGGCCGTATGATCCCAGGTTTCGAGTCTGGTGTTGAAGGTCACAAGGCAGGTGAAGCATTCGATATCGACGTGACTTTCCCAGAAGACTACCACGCAGAAAACCTGAAGGGTAAAGTAGCTAAGTTCGCTATTACTCTGAAAGAAGTACAAGCGGCTAACCTGCCAGAAGTGAACGACGAGTTCGCTAAGCTGTTCGGCGTTGCTGACGGCGGCCTTGAAGCGCTTAAAGTAGAGATCCGTAAGAACATGAGCCGTGAGCTTGAGCAAGCGCTTAAAGCTAACGTCAAAGATCAGGTCCTAAACGGTCTGCTAGCGCAAAACGAAATCGATCTGCCTAAGGCGCTAATCGATGGTGAAGTTAACGTTCTGCGTCAACAAGCTATGCAGCGTTTTGGCAACCAAGCGGCTAACATGCCTGAGCTACCAGCTGACCTGTTCACCGAGCAAGCCGAGCGCCGCGTAAAAGTGGGTCTGCTACTTGGCGAAGTGATCAAGACTAACGAGCTGAAAGCTGATGACGAGCGCGTTCAAGCGCTGATCGCTTCTATGGCTTCAGCCTACGAAGATCCAACGGAAGTTATTGAGTACTACAATAACAACCAAGAGATGATGCAGAACATGCGCAACGTTGCCCTAGAAGAGCAAGCCGTTGAAGCACTGCTGAAATCAGCTAAGGTTACCGAGAAAGCAGTTCAATTCGAAGAATTTATGAACAAGGCTACTGGTCGCGCGTAACCTATGCTTGACTTAAATGGCTGTTAGCCATTTATAATGGCTCGTATGAGGCTCCTCATGCGGGCCGTTTTTATTTAGGGAAGTTAATAATGCAAAATGCGCCAGAATCAGTACTGAATGCACTTGTGCCTATGGTTGTTGAACAAACTGCCAAAGGGGAACGTTCATATGATATTTATTCTCGTCTGCTCAAAGAGAGGGTGATCTTTCTCGTCGGTCAGGTTGAAGAACATATGGCTAACCTGATCGTTGCTCAGCTACTGTTCCTCGAATCTGAGAGCCCTGATAAAGATATCTATCTTTATATTAATTCTCCTGGCGGCTCGGTTACGGCGGGGATGGCGATTTATGATACCATGCAGTTTATCAAGCCTAACGTTAGCACTGTGTGCATCGGCCAGGCCGCCAGTATGGGCGCCTTCCTGCTTGCCGGTGGTGCCAAGGGTAAGCGTCACTGTCTGCCTAACTCACGTGTCATGATCCACCAACCATTAGGTGGTTTCCAGGGGCAGGCTTCTGACATCGCGATCCATGCACAAGAGATTTTGGGCATCAAGAATAAGCTAAACCAGATGCTTGCCGACCATACTGGCCAGCCGCTGGAAGTGATCGAGCGCGATACGGATCGTGACAATTTCATGAGTGCCACCGAGGCGGAAGCCTACGGTTTGGTTGACTCTGTGCTCGATAAACGAGGCTGATATTTGTCGCTTGCTGAGCTATGATCAGTAAAAGGCGTAAGAGAAGAATTGTGCAGTGAGTGAAACTGCAAAAGAGGTAAACTAATGGGCGACAACAAAAGTAACGGTGATAGCGGGAAACTGCTGTACTGCTCTTTTTGTGGAAAGAGTCAGCATGAGGTTCGTAAGCTCATCGCCGGCCCTTCTGTGTATGTATGTGACGAGTGTGTAGAGCTTTGCAACGATATTATCCGTGAAGAGATCCGTGAGATATCGCCAAAGCAAGATCAAGATAGATTACCTACGCCACATGAGCTCAGAGCGCATCTTGATGACTATGTCATAGGTCAAGAGAAGGCTAAGAAAGTCTTATCTGTTGCTGTATATAACCACTATAAGCGTTTAAAGAATGCTACGCCTAAAGATGGTGTCGAGCTGGGCAAGAGTAACATCCTGCTTATCGGCCCAACGGGTAGTGGTAAGACGCTGCTTGCCGAGACCTTAGCTCGGTTCTTGAATGTGCCTTTTACCATGGCCGATGCCACCACGCTGACCGAAGCCGGTTATGTGGGTGAGGATGTCGAGAACATCATTCAGAAGCTGCTACAGAAATGCGACTATGATGTCGAGAAGGCGCAGCGCGGTATCGTCTATATCGATGAGATCGATAAGATTAGTCGTAAGTCAGATAACCCATCGATCACCCGCGACGTGTCCGGTGAAGGCGTGCAGCAGGCACTGCTTAAGCTGATTGAAGGCACAGTGGCTGCCGTACCGCCCCAAGGCGGACGTAAGCATCCGCAGCAGGAGTTCTTGCAGGTCGATACCTCTAAGATCCTCTTCATCTGTGGCGGCGCCTTTGCGGGCCTTGAGAAGGTGATTGAGCAGCGCTCTCACGTGGGCACCGGCATAGGTTTCGGCGCCGAGGTGAAAGGTGAGGCCGATAAGGCGACCATCTCTGATGTGTTGTTGCAGGTAGAGCCGGAAGATCTGGTGAAATACGGTCTGATCCCTGAGTTCATCGGTCGTCTGCCTGTACTGGCTACGCTGGCTGAGCTGGATGAAGCCGCCCTGATTCAGATCCTGTCAGAGCCTAAGAACGCCCTGACTAAGCAGTTTGCGGCGCTATTCGAGATGGAAGGGGTTGAGCTTGAGTTCAGAGAAGATGCGCTTAAGGCGATTGCCCTGAAGGCAATGGAGCGTAAAACCGGTGCTCGTGGTCTGCGTTCAATCGTCGAAGGCATTCTACTGGACATCATGTACGACTTGCCATCGACAGAAAACGTAGCCAAGGTGGTTATCGATGAGTCTGTGGTTAAGGGCGAGTCGGCTCCTATCCTCATCTACGAAGCCAACGAGACGCAAGCGGCTGTGGCTGAACAATAATTCGGCGAACACCAAGCGAAACAAACATAAAGGAGTCCAGTGGGCTCCTTTTTTTATTTTTGCCATTGAAACCCACTGAAACACCCCAATATACTCATTAATATTGTTACCAAACGGAATCGAGCTATGACCTTAGAGCGTGAAGCGCGAATCGAACTCCCGGTACTGCCATTGAGAGACGTGGTGGTTTACCCCCATATGGTTATTCCCCTGTTTGTCGGTCGGGAAAAATCTATTCGCTGCCTGGAAGCGGCGATGGAGCAAGATAAGCAGATTATATTAGTGGCCCAGCGCGATGCTGAATTAGATGAACCGACCAGCGATGATATCTTCGAGGTCGGTACCGTCGCCTCTATCTTGCAACTGCTCAAACTGCCTGACGGCACGGTGAAGGTGCTGGTCGAAGGTGGCCAACGTGCCCGAATCGACAAGTACACACAAGAGACCGAATTTTTTGTGGCGACCGCCCAATACCTCGATTCGGAAGAACTTGCCGATAAGGAAGAGGAGGTGCTGGTACGTTCGGCGATCGGCCAGTTCGAAGGTTATATCAAGCTAAACAAGAAGATCCCGCCTGAGGTGTTGACCTCACTGTCGGGCATCGATGAGGCCGCGCGCCTAGCCGATACCATGGCGGCTCATATGCCGTTGAAGCTGGAAGATAAGCAGGCGGTACTCGAGATGGTAAACGTCTCCGAGCGTCTGGAATATTTGATGGCCATGATGGAGTCGGAAATCGATCTGCTGCAGGTGGAGAAGCGTATCCGCTCCCGCGTCAAGAAGCAGATGGAGAAGAGCCAGCGCGAGTATTATCTCAACGAGCAGATGAAGGCGATTCAGAAGGAGCTTGGGGATATCGACGAGTCTCACGACGAGTTCGAGACCCTGGCCCGCAAGATTGAAGAAGCCGGCATGCCGAGTGAGGCCAAAGAGAAGGCTACCGCCGAGCTCAACAAGTTGAAGATGATGTCGCCTATGTCGGCCGAGGCCACGGTAGTGCGCAGCTACGTCGACTGGATGATCTCAGTACCTTGGAAACATCGCTCCAAGATTAAGCGCGATCTGGCCAAGGCGCAGGATGTGCTGGATACCGACCATTATGGTCTTGAGAAGGTCAAAGAGCGTATTCTCGAGTATCTGGCGGTGCAGAGCCGCGTGAAGCAGCTTAAAGGCCCTATTCTTTGTCTGGTGGGCCCACCGGGTGTGGGTAAGACATCGCTGGGACAATCTATTGCCAAGGCAACAGGCCGTAAATACGTGCGTGTCGCGCTCGGCGGCGTGCGAGATGAAGCCGAGATCCGAGGTCATCGCCGTACCTATATCGGCTCAATGCCGGGTAAGGTGATTCAGAAGATGTCTAAGGTTGGGGTTAAGAACCCACTCTTCTTGCTCGATGAGATCGATAAGATGAGCAGCGATATGCGTGGCGACCCGGCATCGGCGCTGCTTGAGGTGTTAGATCCAGAGCAGAACGCGACCTTTAGCGATCACTACCTGGAAGTGGATTACGATCTCTCTGATGTGATGTTCGTAGCGACCTCTAACTCGATGAATATTCCTGGGCCACTGCTGGACCGCATGGAAGTTATCCGCCTGTCGGGTTATACCGAAGATGAGAAACTTAACATTGCTAAGCAGCATCTGCTGCCTAAGCAGATCGAGCGTAACGGCCTGAAGGCCAGCGAAGTCAACGTCGATGAGAGCGCCATTATCGGCATCATTCGCTACTACACCCGCGAAGCTGGTGTGCGTGCGCTTGAGCGTGAGCTGTCTAAGATCTGCCGTAAGGTGGTTAAACAGATCCTGCTCGACAAGTCGGTGAAACATGTGGATGTCAATCAGGACAACCTTAAGTCTTTCCTCGGCGTTCAGCGCTTCGACTATGGTAAGGCGGAGTCGAACAACCAGATTGGTCAGGTGACAGGTCTTGCCTGGACCGAAGTGGGTGGCGACCTGCTTACTATCGAGGCCACCTCTGTGCCGGGTAAGGGCAAGCTAACCTATACCGGCTCACTGGGTGATGTGATGCAGGAGTCGATTCAGGCTGCCATGACTGTGGTGCGTGCTCGCGCCGAGCAGCTTGGTATTAACCCTGACTTCTATGAGAAGCGCGACATCCATGTTCACGTTCCCGAAGGGGCGACGCCGAAAGATGGTCCTTCTGCCGGTGCGGCCATGTGTACCGCACTGGTCTCTAGCCTGACCGGTAACCCGGTGCGCGCCGATGTGGCCATGACGGGTGAGATCACCCTGCGTGGTGAAGTCCTGCCAATCGGTGGCCTTAAAGAGAAGCTACTGGCGGCCCATCGAGGCGGCACTAAGCTGGTGCTGATTCCTAAGGAGAACGAGCGTGACCTCGAGGAGATCCCAGCCAATGTGGTGGCTGACCTTGAGATCAGGCCGGTACGTTGGGTGGATGAAGTGCTTAAGCTGGCGTTAGAACAACCAATCGAAGGCTTTGAAGTTGTTAAAAATTTGGTCTAACGCAAGAAAATGCCTATTTGCATTAAAAAAAATGCAAAAAGGGGCTTTTTAAAATCTAAACCTGTGGTAGCCTAGGTCTGTGGATAGCATTTTAGCTGCAGCCCTTGGCGCTGCTGGTTTTTAGGCTTATTCCAATTTTATTTCTTAGGTTTTCCTATTTGGCTTGAACTTTAGTTTCAAGCTTGTTATAAAAAGCCTCCGCAGACCGCTCTAGAGAAGGATTTGGTTGCGGCGCAAAAATTAAATTCAAGGGGATGACATGAACAAATCTGAACTAATCGAGAAAATCGCTTCTGGCGCTGATATTTCTAAAGCAGCAGCTGGTCGTGCTCTAGATTCTTTTATTTCTGCTGTGACTGACGGCCTAAAAGATGGCGATAAAATTTCTCTAGTTGGTTTTGGTACTTTCGAAGTGCGTCAACGTGCAGAGCGTACTGGTCGCAACCCACAGACGGGTAAAGAGATCAAGATTGCTGCGGCAAACATTCCAGCATTCAAGGCCGGTAAAGCACTTAAAGACGCTGTTAACTAAGAAACACTTAGTTAAGGTGGCCTTTGTAAACCTTATGAGTAGTTTGATAAGCACTGTTTAGGCAGTGCTTTTTACGAGTAAGGGTTTTGATAATGTATACCCTCATTATCAAGCCGTTGGCCTAACATTACGCACTGTGTAAACTAGGTCTACAAATTACAGAAATGGCGCATCCTCCAATAGGTGATGCGCCTTTTTATTTTTATTGCAACGAGCGAGAAGTCTGATGTTAGAAAAGATTCGCGAAGGCTCACAGGGCGTGATTGCTAAAGGCATTCTCGTTCTTGTTATTCTGTCCTTTGCATTTACTGGCGTGAGTAGCTATTTGGGTTCATCTTCTGAGCCGAGTGCGGCTACGGTTAATGGTGAAGAGATCAGTAAATCTGCACTGGAGCAAGCCTATCAAAGCGAGCGTGCTCGATTAGAGCAGCAACTGGGTGACATGTACAACACATTGGCCAGCAACGAAAGCTACCTGGCGAGTGTCAAGCAGAACGTATTAGAGCGCCTGATCGCCGACAAGTTGGTGGATCAAGCCGCTGCCGACCTTGGCCTTACCGTGTCTGATCAACAGATCAAGGCGGCTATCATGAATGAGCCGGCCTTCCAGGTTGATGGCAAGTTTGACAACGACCGTTACCTTGCGCTTATTCGTCAGCTAGGTTATCAGGCCAACAGCTTCCGCGACATGATGCGTGGTGACATGACACGTCGTCAGTTAGTGGTGACGCTTGTCGGTTCTGAATTTGTGTTGCCTGGTGAAGCCGAATATTTGGCCAAACTCCAGGGACAAACCCGTGACATTCGTTACCATGTGGTCGATGCCGAGCCGTTACTGGCGGGTGTGAGCGTGAGTGACGAAGAAGCGAATACTTATTATCAGCAAAACCAGGCACTGTTCGTGCGTCCTGAGACCATCGCACTGGATTATATCGAGCTAAGTGCCAATCAGTTGGCTTCGGCAATTCAGGTGAGCGATGAAGATGCTAAGAGCTACTATGACGAGAACAAGGCGCAATATCTGCAGCCTGAGAAACGTCTTGCCGCGCATATCTTGGTGAGCCTAGGTGACGACGAAGACGCAGCTAAAGCTAAGGCAGAAGCGATTCTGGCTAAGCTGAAGGCGGGTGAAAATTTCGAGGCATTAGCCAAGACTGACTCTGACGACAGCTTCAGCGGTGAGCAGGGCGGTAAGCTGGATTGGTTTGAGCAGGGCGTGATGGAAGCACCTTTCGATCAGGCGCTATTCGCCCTGGAAAAAGGCCAGAATTCAGACATCGTCAAGACGAGTTTCGGCTACCACATCATCAAGCTACTGGATCTACAGGCGGCATCTACCTCTCCATTTGAGGCGGTGAAAGACAAGATTGTTACGCAGATCCAGCAAGACAAGGCAGTTAACGAGTTTTATACCCTGCAACAGCGCCTGTCTGACGTGAGCTATGAAGTGCCTGATACGCTAGCCGAGGCGGCTAAAGAAGTGGGCGTTGAGGTGAAGACCAGCCCGGTATTTACCCGCGACAACGCACCTGAGCCGCTTAATTCGGCCGACGTCATCAAGGCGGCGTTCTCTAATACAGTGCTGCTTGACGGCATGAACAGTGATGTGATCGAGCTGGGTGACAACCATGTGATCGTGGTTCGTGTGAACAAGCATGCCGCAGCGGGTACCATGGAGTTTGCCGAGGTGAAGGCGACAATCATCGAGCGTCTCAAGCAAGATAAGGCCAACGAGCTGGCCCGTGACCAGGCACAAGAGATGATGACGGTCATCAAGGGCGGCGAAGTCCCAGCGGATATGCTAGCTCGTACCGAGCTGAGCCGTGGCGAGCAAGGTATCGATACCTCTATCGTCAGCAAGGCATTCGAGATGGCGCAGCCTGCTGGTCAGTTCGTGGTTGATACCGCGGCGCTGGCTAACGGTTATGCCGTGGTGATCCTCGATAAGGTGAATCAAGCCGAGAGTGTGGATGAGAGCCTGGTAACGGCACTCAAACAACGTTTGAACTCACAGTACAGTGAAAACGATTACCGCGCGCTTATCGCGGCGCTGAAGGCTCAGGCGGAAGTGGTTTACACACCGGCCGAGTAATTATTTCAAAAGCGAAATAAGTAACTAAAAGCCAGTCCCTGTGACTGGCTTTTTTGTCTTTAAAGCATTCCTCGAGAGGGGCATAACTGCCTACCCATCTGTCCTTGAACGTATATTCAATCGTCTCCGCACTAAATCATCCAAGCACTAATTCTCCAAGCGCTAATTCTCCAAACACTAATTCTCCAAACATTAATTCTCCAAACATTAAAGTCATCCCAGCGGTTTGTGTCTGAGTAAGCCTTGGGTGCGGGCTTAGCCGGGGCGAGTGCTTAGTGAGTTTGTCTGCTAAATCCCTTAGGCGCGTATGCGAGCAAAGGGGGTTATATCGCGTGGATGGCGAGGTTTTAACGCTTGGCGCTTGTCAAGGGAGTTCTAAGCACCGGCGTCCTAATCGCCTGCGTTATTAAGTCTATCGGTTATTGTCTAGATAGTGAGAGTATCTACTGCCGCATCATAATGGGTTAGATAGAGGCGCTGTAAAGAGCTGCTATAAAGAGAAGGCTGAGTAGGTAAGCCAAGGTGGGAGCTGTAGTTATTTAAGGCGTCAGGTGCCGCTGAGGCGCTTAAGCGAGGTGCTTAGATCAGATGCTTAGACCAGATACTTAAGTGAGATGCTTAAGCAAGGTACTTAGGTTAGGTACTTAGGTTAGGTACTTAGGTTAGGTACTTAGGTTAGGTACTTATGTTAGGCACTTAGGTGAGTTGCTTAGAGGAGCAGTGAAAATAAAAAGCCACGGCGTTGGCCGTGGCTTATGAGGTGACGTTGGAGCGATTTAGAACTGCTCGACGTCGAAGTTCACCTCTGGGTTAACATCTGCGTCGTAGTCCACAGACTCGATACCGAAGCCGAATAGTTTGAGGAACTCTTCCTTGTACTCACGATAGTCGGTGAGTTCGCTGAGGTTCTCTGTGGTGATGGTTGGCCATAGGTCACGGCAATGCTGCTGAATATCTTCGCGTAGCTCCCAGTCGTCCAGGCGTAGACGGTTAGCATCGTCGACAGCCGGCGCGGCACCATCGGCGCGGTAGAGGCGCTCGTGGAACATACGGTTGATCTGCTCCTGACAGCCTTCGTGTAGGCCCTCTTCGCGCATCTTCTTAAATACCATGGCGATGTAGAGTGGCATCACAGGAATGGCCGAGCTGGCCTGAGTGACCACACTCTTGAGTACGGCAACGTTGGCGCTACCGCCGGTGGCCGATAGCTTGTCGTTAAGCTCGTGTGCGGCGCGATCTAAGTCCATCTTGGCCTTGCCCAGGGCACCATGCCAGTAGATAGGCCAGGTCAGTTCGGTACCTATGTAGCTATAGGCAACTGTCTTACAGTCTGGGGTCAGAACACCGGCCTCTGCCAGCGCATTGATCCACAGCTCCCAATCCTGACCGCCCATGACGGTAATAGTGTCTTGGATCTCTTGCTCTGTGGCTGGCTCTACGCTGGTTTCGATGATCAGATCTTTATTGGTATCAACCGCAGTAGACTTGTATGGCTCGCCAATTGGCTTCAGAGATGAGCGCACCAGTTCGCCGCTGTCAGGCAGCTTTCTTACTGGAGAAGCCAGCGAGTAGACGACCATGTCTACCTGACCCAGATCTTGCTTGATCAGCTCAATCGTTTTCTGTTTGGCTTCATGGCTGAAGGCATCACAGTTAAGGCTCTTAGAGTAGAGGCCGTCTTGTTTTGCAAACTTGTCGAAGGCGGCTGAGTTATACCAGCCAGCCGTACCAGGCTTAGTCTCGGTGCCTGGTTTTTCAAAAAAGACGCCGAGGGTTGCCGCGCCGCTGCCAAAGGCTGCCGCGATGCGTGAAGATAGACCATAGCCACTTGAAGAGCCGATCACTAATACTTTCTTAGGGCCGTTGGCGACAGGGCCTTTTGCCTTAGTGATGTTGATTTGCTCTAGTACATTTGCTTCACAGCCAACCGGATGAGTGGTGGTACAAATAAAGCCACGTGTTTTGGGTTTGATTATCATGTTTCTGCTTCTCTTGAAAAAGTGCCATAAGGATAATTAAACCAAGCTGAAATGGCACACCTTTTTTAATAATAAGACGTTAATGTTCCAGTGGTTGGATCAGTTTAACGCTTGTAGGAAAACATGGTCTGTTCCTGGATCAGACGCTGAGTATATTCATGCTCAGGGGCGTTAAACAGCTTCTCCGTGGTGGCCTTTTCCACCATTTTTCCCTGGTGCAGCACCATGATCTTATCGCTGAAATGGCGAATGATATTCATGTTATGGGACACGAAGATATAGGAGAGTCCCATCTCCTGCTGCAGCTTGAGCAGGAGGTTAAGAATTTGCGAGCGCACCGAGAGGTCAAGCGCGGTTAACGCCTCATCGGCAATGATGATTTTTGGGTTTAACATCAAGGCCCTGGCTACTGCTACCCGCTGTTTCATCCCCTCTGAGATCATGTGAGGGTAGAAGTCGGCGTGCTCGGGCAGCAGGCCGACTTTTCTTAGGGTATCGACCACCTGGGCAAAGCGTGCCTGCTTGTCCAGATCGGTATTGAACCTTAAGGGTTCATCCAGCAGCTCACCCACCGTCAGGCGTGGGTTGAGCGAGGTGTTGGGGTCTTGAAAAATCATGCGGATCAGGCGGCAACGCTGCTTCAGGTTGCGGCTCTCCAGGGCCTCGCCTTCAAACAAGATCTCGCCATCGGTGCGCTGCTCTGCGCCCACTAAGATACGGGCCAGGGTACTCTTGCCTGAGCCGGTTTCGCCCACAATTGCCAGGGTCTCGCCGCGATTAAGCTCGAAGGAGATGGGCTCCAATGCGTGGTTATACTGGCGCTTAAACCCCTTATAGCCGGCAAAAAAGGTTTTACTCAGTCGATTAACTTTTAGTAAGGGGCTCTTCATGACATGGCTCATTGTGATAAGGGAAATGACAGGCAAAATAGCGATCTTTCTGGTGACACAGGCTAGGTTGATTGACGCAGAGCTTCTTCGCTTGAGGGCAACGGGGGCCGAGTCGGCAACCTATGGGCAGATGCTGCAGCGCCGGCGCCGAGCCTGGCAGGGTCTGCATCATGGTCTTGTGATGCTCAGGATTGGAATAATCGGGAATGTTATCCAAAAGCGCCTTGGTATAAGGGTGATAGGGATTGGCGATCACTTCACTGGTGACTCCAGATTCCATCACCTGACCGCTGTACATGACGGTTAGGCGGTCACACCACTGTGAAAGCGTCTCTAATTCATGACTAATCAACAGGATAGAAACATTTTGTAGCTGATTGAGCTTACTCAGTAGACGGAAGATCTGCGCCTGGGTGCGGATCTCCATTGAGTTGGTTGGCTCATCGGCGATGAGCAGCCTAGGCTGGTTGGCAACGGCGATGGCGATCATCACCTTCTGGCATTCGCCGTCGGAGAGTTCCCAGGCGTAGCTGGACATGATCTTCTGGGTCTCTTTGATACCCACCTTATGCAGCCACTGCTGAGCCTTCTTGCGCTTATCGCTGCCGCGTTTCCACCTGGGGAGTTCCTTGTTTTCTGGCATAGCCTCGATGATCTGGGTGCCGACGGTAATCGCCGGGTCTAAGCTACTGATGGGATCTTGAAAGATCATCGCCATCTCGCTACCCATCAATACGCGACGTTCGCTGGGCGACATGTCCATCAGGTTTTGGCCATCCCACATCATGCGGTCCGCCTGAATGGTCCAGTTGTGTCCCGGGATCCCCAGGATGGCCTTGGCCAGCAAGGTTCGGCCTGAGCCGGATTCACCCACAAGGCCGTGGACCTCGCCCGGATTCAGGGTCAGGCTCACACGCTCCAGGGCTTTTACGCGGCCATGGGGTGTATCCAGTTCTATGGTGAGGTTTCTAATGTCCAGTAATGGCATAGCTGCGTCTCGTTAGGAGCGAATCGGCGAGAGGGCCGAACGCAGTCCGTCTCCCACCAGGTTAATGGCTAGCACGCTACAGAGAATGGCGACGCCGGGAATGGTGACTGTCCAGGGAGCGGTGAGCAGGTTGTCCAACCCCTGAGACACCATGGCGCCCCATTCAGGGCTAGGTGCCTGAGCGCCTAGGTTAAGGAAGCCCAGGGCTGCGATATCCAAGATAGCGGCCGAGATCCCTAAGGTTGTCTGAATGATCATTGTGTCCATGACGTTCGGCAGGATCACATACCAGAAAATCTGCAGGCTGTTGGCACCATCGAGTCTGGCGGCGGTGACATACTCTTTCTGTAATTCTTCATGTACCGCCTGATGAATGGCGCGTACAAACTGCGGGGTGAGGGCGATGCCCACGGCCCAGAAGACGTTGCCAAGACCTGGCCCTGTGACCGCCACCACCAGAATGGCCATCAGCAACGAGGGAATTGATAGCAGCGCGTCGAGCAGGTGGCTCAAGATACTCGATTTGAGTCCCTTCATCATGCCCGAGATTGAACCTATGATGAAACCCAGCAGCAGGGCGGTGATAACGATTGCCAGCGCCATACCGAAGGTGAGGTGAGCGCCATGGAGCAGGCGACTAAAGATGTCGCGGCCCAAATCGTCGGTGCCAAGGAAGTGCTCGACCGTGCCGGTTTGCTCCCAGGAGGGGGCCAGTAGCAGCGCCAGGGGATCCTGATGCTCTGGGCTGTAGGGGGCTATCAGCGGACCAAACAGTGCCAGTAGCAGCAGACAACAGACGGCCCAAAGTCCGGCAAAGGCGAAGGGGTTGTCGGTAAAGGCGGACCAGATCCGGCTCAGCGGCGAGGGGATATGGTCTTCCTGATA
This sequence comes from Shewanella sp. Isolate7, assembly GCF_022398425.1. Taxonomy (NCBI): domain Bacteria; kingdom Pseudomonadati; phylum Pseudomonadota; class Gammaproteobacteria; order Alteromonadales; family Shewanellaceae; genus Shewanella; species Shewanella sp. Isolate7. The sequence goes on from NZ_JAKEVJ010000042.1 coordinate 24,538, forward strand.
GATTTTAATTTGCGGCATAGAGCTCTTTCCTGCTGAGGGGGTTCATTGCCGTATGGATCACCTCGATAAGAATGCTTAAGAAGATGATGATTAAGGCGACGGCGAGGATCCCACCCTGTATCACAGTATAATCCCTTTGGTAAATCCCTGAGACCAGCCAGGCGCCCACGCCTGGCCAACTAAAGATCACTTCCACCACCATAGCATAGCTGGCGAAGGCGCCGAGCATCAGGCCGAGGTTTTTCAGCACGGGAATAAAGGCGTTTGGCAGGGCGTGGCGCAGCACTATGATGCTGGTGTGTAAGCCACGGGCCTCGGCGGCCTTAATATAGGTTTGCTCCATGATGGCGATCATTGCCGCGCGGGTGATCCGCACCACCACGGTAAAGGGCAGTACTGCCAGGGTTACCGCCGGCAAGATGATATGCAGCAGGGCATCGATAAAGGCGGAGGTTGCGTACTGCGAATCCGACAGCAGGGTGTCGATCAGCAAAAAGCCGGTCACCGGGCGTATGTCGTACAGTAGGTTTATTTGTCCCGAAATTGGCAGCCAGCCCAGCTGCACCCCAAACCAGAGCGACAGCGACAGACCGAGCCAGAATACCGGAATGGAATAGCCGGTTAAGGTGATGGCCATGATGGTGTGCTGGGTGATCTTATGTTTGCTCAGAGAGGCCAGTCCCCCTAGAGGCAGCCCCAACACCAGGGCGATCAGCCCGGCGACAATCCCCAGCTCGAAACTGGCCGGCAGCACGGCGGTGAGCTCATCGATCACCGGATTCTGCGAGGTGGCCGAAATCCCTAGGTTGCCCGACAAGCGCTGGTGCAGGTAGGCGAAAAACTGATGCAGCTGTGAGCTATCGAGTTGATAATCGCTCTCTATTTGTGCCAGCTCCTGGCTGGTCGGCGACTGCAGTCCGGTTAAGGCGAAGGTATGCTCGACGGGAAATTTGCTGGTAACGATAAACATCACCAGGAAGAGAACCAGTGAGGTCGCCAGGAAAAGGTTTAACCTGCGGATCAGATATCTGGCCATCAGTTGCTCTCCTTGTTATCGCCTTCAGGGCGATTTGGGGAAGTCTTGGTAAAGGAGATGCCACCGAAGGGGGTTAGCTTAGCTTCGGTTACCGATTTTTGTTTTACCACCATGCGCGTGGCGTGGGCGAAGGGGAGCAAAGGCACCTGCTCTGCTACATATTGCTCTGCCTCTTGGTAGAGGCGCGCACGTTTCTCTCTGTCTGTGGTGGACTTGGCCGCATTGAGAATATGGTCGAAGGCGGGGTCACACCAGCGTGAGCGATTGCTATTTGAGCCCACTGAGGCGCAGCTCAAGATAGGGGTAAAGAAGTTGTCGGGATCGCTGTTATCGGCGTTCCATCCGATTAATACCGAATCGTAACCGCGTTGGCTCAGCTTCTGGTTGAAGACGCTCCAGTCGTAGTTAACGATATTGACCTTGACGCCTATGTTGGCCAGATCCGCCTGGATCAGTTCGGCAGTCTTGTGGGCGTTAGGGTTGTAGATACGTGCGACCGGCATGGCCCAGATGTCTATGGTGAGTTTGTCTACCCCGGCCTCTTTGAGGAGCTCGCGGGCCTTGTCTGGGTTATAGTCGATCATCTTCTCGTTGGCCGAGTAGGCCCAGGAGAGTGGCGGCAGCAGGCCAACGGCCTCTTCGGCCGTCTTCTGGTATACGGCCCTGAGGATGTTTTCTTTATCTATGGCGTGGGCCAATGCACGGCGCACCCTGACATCGTTAAAGGGAATACGCTCGGTATTAAAGGCCCAGAAGGCGACATTAAACCCGGGCAGGGACTCGACCTCGAGCTCCTCTTTCTCAATAACTACGGGCAGTTCACCCGCCTTGGGCAGGGCAGACACGTTACAGTCGCCGGTGATCAGCTTAGCCAGACGTGTGGTGCTCTTCGGAGTGATGTCAAATACCAGCTGGTCGACCTCGGGCGTGAGGCGCCAATAATCTGGGTTACGGAAGTAACGAATAAAGTCGTTCTTCACATAATCGATCAACCTAAACGGCCCGGTGCCAATTGCCAGTTTATCCAACAACTCCTCTTGGTTAGATTGCTGCAGTTGGTCGGCATACTCTTTAGAGAGGATCACCGCAAAGCCGGTCGCCAGGTTTGACAGGAAGGAGGCATCCTTATGCTTGAGATGAAAGGCAACGTGGTAGTCATCTATCTTCTCTATGTCGTCGATAAGTTCGGCAAAGCCGATACTCTGGAAGAAGGGATAACCGCTTTTAGAGACAAAGTGATAGGGATTGTCGGTATCTATGATGCGGTTGAAGGAGAAGACCACATCGTCGGCATTAAACTGGCGGCTCGGAGTAAAGCGTTCGGAGCGATGAAATTGCACGCCTTGGCGTAGCTCGAAGGTGTAGACCTTTTCGTCGTCACTCAGATGCCAGGAGATGGCGAGTGACGGGGTCATCTCACCGGTTCTGGCGTCATAATCTACCAGACCGTCGTAAAGCTGCTGTGAGGTTGCATCGACCGTGGTGCCAGAGGTGACCAATTGGGGATTGAAGGACTCTGGGTTGCCTTCAGAGCAATAGACTAATCCCGAGGGCACTCGCGTCGGTCCACAGGCCGACAACAGTGGCACGATACAACAAAACGCCGAACCTAACGTGAGACGTTTGAGCAGCTCTTTCATCAGCAGATGTAATAGTTATTTGAATGGAGAGGTTTATTTTAACAGTGGGATGGAGTCAGGGGCAAACATCATCTGCCCCTGCTGGTCTTATTTGTCTAGTAAGTTGTATTTTTTTAAGATGCCTCGCAGCTGGTGATAGCTGAGCCCGAGCAGCTCGGCCGTCTTCTTCTGGTTGTATTGCCCTGATTCCAGTGCCTTCTTGAGTAGGGCTATCTCCTGCTGTTCGCAGTGCTCCTTAAAATCCAAGGGGAAGCTGATAGCTAGCTCGTTAGCCTGGCTCGGGGGCGGGGCTGAGACCGCCGTTGTCTCCTGTTCAACTGCTGGCTCACTCTGCACCTGACGGGACTTAGTCTTGATACGGTTGGTTGGCCTGTAGGGCGAGGCAAAGGGATCTATGACTATGCTGTCAATTGGCTCTTCTAGATCCGTATTACGGTAGACGGCGCGCTCGACCACGTTTTTTAACTCACGGATATTGCCCGGCCAGTGATATGCCATCAACTGCTCTACCGCATTGGGACTAAAGCCATCAAATTGCGGCTGTTTCAGCTGACGGGCCATGCCGATAGCAAAGTATTCGGCGAGGGGCATGATATCTTCGGGGCGATGGCGCAGCGGCGGCAGGGTGATCACGTCAAATGCCAGGCGGTCGAGCAGGTCGGCCCTAAATTCGCCAGCCTCTGCCAGCGAGGGCAGATCTTCGTTGGCGGCGCACACCAGGCGCACATCTGTCTGCACCGTCTTGCTCCCCCCTACACGCTCAAATTCGCCATATTCGATGACGCGAAGCAGCTTCTCCTGAATCAGCCCCGAGGTGTTGGCCAGCTCATCGAGAAAGAGGGTGCCGCCATCGGCGCGCTCGAAACGTCCCTCATGCTTCTTGTTGGCACCGGTGAAGGCGCCGGCATCGTGGCCAAAGAGTTCGCTCTCCAATAGGTTTTCGCTGAGCGATGAACAATTTAGCTTAATAAAGCTTTGATCCCAGCGCTTGGAGAGATAATGTAGGCGCTCGGCGATCAATTCTTTACCGGTTCCGCGCTCGCCAATAATTAAGACTGGCTTAGAGAGGGGGGCAATTTTTGAAACGTGCTCAAGGACTTCCAGCAGAGCGTTCGACTGACCTATGAGGTTGTCTTGTTGAAATTGATTGGCCACTTTATTTTTTAGTCTTTCACGCTAATTATTGGTGAAAATTATAATATGTGCCCTGTGAATTAAAATAAAGAAAAAGTTATAAATATGTTTAACTGATTGTTTTTAATCGGTATAGTTAAGCTGGCACACTTAATGCATTAATCTAGGCGAAACCAACATAAATTTGAGGACACTATTATGGGAATTTTCTCTCGCTTTGCAGATATTATTAACTCGAATATCAGCGCATTACTCGATAAAGCAGAAGATCCAGAAAAAATGGTTCGCCTGATCATCCAAGAGATGGAAGATACGTTAGTGGAAGTTCGTTCGACCTCGGCCAAGGTACTGGCGGAGAAGAAAGAGATCATTCGTCGTATCGCTAAGGTGCAGGAGCAGGTTCAGGATTGGCAGGACAAGGCGGAACTGGCACTGTCGAAAGACCGTGAAGATCTGGCTAAAGCCGCACTGCTTGAAAAGCAAAAGGCCAGTGAGCTGGCAGTTACCCTAGAGCAGGAGCTAGTGGTTGTCGAAGAGCAGATCGCTCGCCTGAAAGAGGAAGTGAACCTGCTGCAAGAGAAATTGGCCGACGCCAAGGCTCGTCAGAAGACTATCATTATGCGTAAGCAGACTGCGTCTTCTCGCCTGGAAGTGAAGCGTCAGCTGGATTCGAGCAAAATTGACAATGCCATGAGCCGTTTCGAGCAGTATGAGCGTCGTGTCGAAGGACTGGAGTCACAGGTGGAAGCCTATGATCTGGGTAACCAGAAGACACTGAATGACGAATTCGCCGCGCTGGAAGCTGAAGATGCCGTTAGTGCAGAGCTAGAAGCCCTGAAGGCTAAGGTAAAAGCAGCAAAAGCCAAGAAACAGACTAAATAACAACAATTCTGAGGTGAGTTATGGATTTGGATTTACTAATAGCCCCAATTATTATCTTTATGGTAGTGGTGGCGCCCATCTGGCTGGTTCTGCACTATCGTAGCAAACGCCAAGTGAGCCAGGGACTCACTGAAGAAGAGTATGCTCAGCTCAATGAGCTAATCGGCAAAGCTGATAAAATGGCCCAACGCATAGAGACATTGGAAGCGATTTTAGATAGCGAGGCCCCGCAGTGGAGGAATCGAGATGAGCGAATCTAAGGGACGACCCTTATATCGAATCCCCGAGTCAGGCAAGATAGCTGGAGTATGCGCAGGGATCGCGGATTACTTTAACTTCGAGACCTGGTTGGTCAGAGTGGTCGCCGCATCAATATTTTTGCTTGGGGGATCGGGCGTTATTCTTATCATCTATGTACTGCTCTGGATGATTCTGGATATCAAACCCGGCAGCGCAAAGAACAAGCAACAACACAAGGAGATCGAGGTTAAGAAAAAGGTATGGCAGGCAGGAGAGCCGGCTAAGGCAGCCTTAAGAGACGTTAACAACCAGTTCCGTGATTTAGAGTTCAGGTTGCAAAATCTCGAACGGCACGTCACCTCGGACAGCTTCGATCTTAAACAACAGATCAATAATCTTTAAATCCTTTCAATGGGCGGTGTATACCGCCCTTAGCCGTATTAAGATGAGAAGCCTTTAGCCTTTAGCCTTTAGCCTTTAGCCTTTAGCCTTTAGCCTTTAGCCTTTAGCCTTTAGCCAAAAAGCTCTTAGCAATAGTAAAATCAAATGATGAATTCATTTAACCGCTCACTTCGTCAACTCGGCCATCACTCCAAGTCACTGGCTAAACGTACCACTGATAATCATGTACGCCTGGCGGTGACAGGTCTATCGGGGGCGGGAAAGACCGCCTTCATTACCGGACTGGTCAATCAACTGCTACACGCGGGTGTCGGTCAGCGTCACAATGCGCTGTCACTATTACAAGTTTCCCGCGAGGGGCGTCTACACGGGGTGAAGCGCGCCCTACAACCGGATCTGACCATAGCGAGTTTCGATTATGAGGGCGCCATGGCCGCCTTATGCGGCGAGACTCCGGCCTGGCCACAATCCACTCGCACCATCAGCGAGCTGCGCCTGGCCATTCGATATCAGCCCGCCGCGGGGATCAGGGCGAAATTTACCGACAGCGCGACGCTCTATTTAGACATTGTCGATTACCCCGGAGAGTGGCTGTTGGACCTGCCTATGCTCAAGCTGAGCTTTAAGGCCTGGTGCCAGACGCAGGCGCGCCGCGATGCCGTGTTGTCCCAGAGCGCTCATTATCAGGCCTTCGTGTCGGCATGTAGAGCGCTTGACCTGACCCAGAACGCCGATGAACTCAAGTTAAAGCAGATCGCCAGTCTCTATCAGGCCTTGCTGGTGGATTTAGTGGAGCTGCAAGGCTTCTATCATGCGCAGCCCGGCCGCATGTTGCTGCCGGGAGAGCTCGCCGATACGCCCATATTGGCGTTTTTTCCTTTGCTGCATCTCAGTGAGGCCGAGTTAGATGCGGCCGAAGAGAGTTCGAAGCACTGCTATTATCAGGTGTTGAAACAGCGCTATCACAGCTATGTTAGCCAGGTGGTGAAACCCTTCTATCGAGACTACTTTGCGAAGTTCGACCGCCAGTTGGTGTTGGTCGATTGCCTGACGCCGCTCAATCGTGGTAAGGCACAGTTTGATGATATGACAGGGGCGATCGACGCCATCATGGAGAGTTTTCATTTTGGCCAGTCCAACCTGCTGAGACGACTATTCGCGCCTCGAATCGACAGGCTGCTGTTTGCCGCCAGCAAGGTAGACCACATCACGCGGGATCAGCAGGGCAATGTGTTATCGCTGCTGTCTCATCTGGTGAAGCGCAGCCAGCAGCATGCCCAGTTTGAGGGATGCGACGTCGAGGTGATGGCCATCAGCGCTATCAAGGCGACTCAGCACGGCATGGTGCAGCGTCAGGGTAAATCGATAGAGGTGGTAAAGGGGATAGAGCTTGCCTCTAATCAAGAGGTGACTATGTTCCCCGGCGAAGTCCCCACTCACTTACCCAGTGGTGATTTCTGGCAGCGACAGGGGTTTGAATTTGTCGATTTTGCCCCGCCACGTCTGGCGGTGTCTGGCCATCAGGCACAGTTTGAGCATATTCGTCTGGATCACCTGTTGCAGTTCTTGCTCGGTGATAAGCTGAGTTAATGCCGGCGGTAGCTAAGACATCGTATTAGAGAGCGCCATTGCGATTCCTGTGTATACAAGAGTGGTTAGCAAGAGAGCGTGATAGAACCTGTATGAAAAAAGCCGATATGCAGATTGAAAAGAAACAAGTATTCGAGCCTGAGCAGGCCTTAAGCGTCACTCAGCTTAAGGCGGCCGAACGCTTCGATGACCAGGTGGTGTTTGAAGACGATGAGGCAAGTGAGGTCGACGAGGCGGCGATTCAAGCACTCGTCCCCGAGCTTGACGGCATTAATGGCGCGTCGCCATCTCGAATGGGCTCGCGTTCCTGGTCCTGGCTGGCCAAGGCATCATTGCTCGGCATAGGAAGCATATTGCTGGTGGAGCTAGTGCTGACCTTAAAAGAGGCATGGGGGCAAAGCCCCTGGCTGTTTGGGCTCTATGGCGGTGTCACGGCCATCGTCAGTTTGTGGGCGATAACCATAGGCGTTAAAGAGTGGCGTCAATTAAGGCGGCTGCGTGCGGTAGAAGAGGCGCAGGCGGTAAGTGAGCGCTTATCTCAGAGTATGCAGAGAGGAGAGGCGGACAGCTTCATCGATAAGCTGATCTCGAACCTGCCTGAAGATATCGATACCAAGGGCTATTATCGCCTGGTACACGAGGAGCATAACGATGCCGAGCGCTTGATCTTGTTCGAGAGCAGCGTCCTGCCCCAGGTCGATGCCAAGGCGAAGAAACTGGTGCATAGATATGCCAGTGAGTCGGCGCTCTTGCTGGCGGCCAGCCCAATCGCCGTGCTCGATATGGCGATCATCTTGTGGCGCAATCAGAAGATGATCGCCCAGCTGGCGAGATGTTATGGCATAGAGCTGGGCTACTGGAGCCGCATCAAACTTATCCGGTCGGTGATCACTAACATCATCTACGCCGGTACCAGTGAACTAGTCACAGATATCGGGACTCAGCTGTTTTCGCTGGAGATGTCGGGCAAGCTTTCGGCTAGGTTGGCACAGGGGCTAGGCGGCGGACTGCTTACTGCACGTTTAGGCTATCAGACCATGCGGCTGTGTCGTCCCGTGGTATTTACGCCAGAATCTCAACCTAAGCTGAGCAAGATACACACAGCTTTGCTTGGCGAGCTGAAAGACTTCTCCCTCAGCGTCCTAGGTAAAACGCCTGTTCGTAACAAAGAATTTACATCCAAGTAGGGGATAATTTTTCGCGACAGGTTTACTCTATGCCCTGAAACTGGGCAAGTTAGTGCATCGCTGCCACGCTAAGACAATAAATATAAGCCAACAATAATAGGCAGCGAGTATGACGGAGAAAGTGTATGCAAGATAAATGGAAACTTGCCACTCAGGTGATTCATGCTGGGCATGAGGCCAATCAGCATGGCGCCTTGGTATCCCCTTTGGTGCAAAGTGCCACCTTTACCTTTGAGAATGTCGAGCAGGGCGGTGATTGCTTTGCCGGCGAACAACAAGGCTATATCTACACTCGCCTCGGTAATCCCACCACGGCAGAGCTCGAACGCAAGATGGCTGTGCTGGAAGGCAGCGAGGCGGCTGCCGCGACCGCATCTGGCATGGCGGCGGTGTCGGCGGCCCTGTTGACCAACCTGAGTCAAGGTGAGCACCTGGTCGCATCCAAGGCTGTCTATGGCTGTACCTTTGCCTTGATGACAGAGCAGTTTAAACGCTTCGGTATCGAGGTTACCCTAGTGGATTTTTGTGAGGTGGCCAACATAGAGCAGGCCATTCGCCCTAACACTAAGGCGTTGTTTTGCGAGACGCCCGTTAACCCCCATCTGGATGTGTATGATCTCGCCGCCATTGCGGCACTGGCCAAGCGCCATCAGCTGGTCAGTATCGTCGACAACACTTTTATGACGCCACTGTTGCAACGCCCGCTGAGCATGGGGATAGACATGGTGATCCACAGTGCGACTAAGTATCTCAACGGTCATGGTGACGTGATCGCCGGAATCGTCTGTGGTAGTGAGGAGATGATCACTAAGGTCAAGCTTGAGGTGCTCAAGGATATCGGCGGGGTGATCTCACCTCATGATGCCTGGCTGATATTACGCGGGCTGAAGACGCTAGATGTCAGATTAACGCGGCACTGTGACAACGCCGAGCGGGTCGCGGAATATCTGCAGCAGCATCCTAAGGTGGCCAGAGTCTATTATCCTGGCCTCAAGGGACATTCGGGCCATGCCCTGCTGGGTAAGCAGATGCGAAGGGCCGGCGGTGTGGTCGCCTTCGAACTCAAAGGCAGCTTCGATGCCGCCAAGGCGTTCGCTAATCGACTCAAGCTCTTTAAAATTGCGGTCAGTCTGGGGGATGCCGAGTCGTTGATCCAGCATCCCGCCTCTATGACGCATTCCCCCTATTCGCCAGAGGCCAGAATGGACGCCGGCATAGGCGATAGTCTGTTGAGGATCTCCCTAGGCCTGGAAGACAGCGATGACATCATTGCCGATTTGGCGCAGGCCTTCGGGGAATAGTCTGAAGCTTGGAGTCGATAACAGTGATGTGAGGCGTTAGCTTCGATCAATAAAAAAGCCTGCGATTGCAGGCTTTTTACTTTTATACGAATCACAGTAAACATGTGATTAGAAATAGCGCAGGAAAAACGCTTGAGAACAAAGCAGGATTTTTAGATAAGTAGTTATTCTACAATTAAAAATACTAATGCAGTTATCGAGCGTTTTAACAAGCTAGAATGATCAATTGTTTATTACGATTGGTATTAGATGGTCCAGAACAGATGGGCGATCACATAGAGCGCCAGCATGCTGATGAAGTTGATGATCACCCCGGCGCGCATCATCTCTGATTGCTTGATAAAGCCCGAGCCGTATACGATGGCATTCGGCGGCGTGGCGACCGGCAACATGAAGGCGCAGGATGCGGCGATACCTATGAGTACGGAGAGCATCACCGGCGACAGGCCAAGGGCTTCGGCGATGGCGGCAAATACAGGGACCAGGAGGGCGGCGCTGGCGGTGTTACTGGCAAATTCGGTCAGCATCACCACGAAGAAGATCACCGCAAAGGTAAACAGCGCCATATGGGTATTACCAAAGATATCGGTTACCCAGTGTGCCAGGAAGACGCTGGTGCCCGTGGCCTTAAGGATGGCGCTCAGTGTGAGCCCGCCGCCGAAGAGGATCAGCACGCCCCAATCTGTGGTTTTCTCTATCTTCTTCCAGTCGACCAGGCCAAGCCCCGCGAGCATCACTACCGAACCCAATGCCACTATGGTGTCGAATTGTTTAATTCCCCCCAGCGAGGTGGAGATAGGCTTGCTAAAGATCCAGCAGCAGACCGTGGTGATGAAGATAAGCAAGGTAAGCTTGCCCTGCATGCTGAGGTGTTCGTTGCTCTTGGGGATCTCACAGACCACATTCAGATTGGGCTTAAGGTAGAGATAGAGGGCAATCAACATGCTAGGCAGCATCAGTGCAACGGTTATAAGACCAAATTCAAGCCAGTCGGCGAAGCTCAGGCCCACCTGGGCGGCGGCAATCGCATTTGGCGGGCTACCGACCAGAGTGCCTATGCCGCCAATGTTGGCCGAGTAGGCGATACCCAGCAGCATGAAGAGGTAAGTGCTTCTGTGTTCTTTAAAATCCAGTTGTCTCAGGATGCCAAGTGCAAGTGGTAGCATCATGGCCGCGGTGGCCGTGTTGCTGATCCACATGGAGAGCAGTGCAGTGATCCCAAACAGTAGCATGCAGGCGATGCTGAGCTTACCCTTGGAGGCGGTTAATACCTTCTGAGCGATGCGTTTATCGATTCCTTGATGACTTAGCGCCGCGGCCAGCACGAAGCCACCGAAGAACAGGTAGATGATAGGGTTGGCGAAGTTGCTCATGGCCGCCTTAGTTTCAAATACCCCTAACAACACCCCCATGATGGGGATCAGTATGGCGGTGACGCTGATGTGAATCGCCTCGGTCAACCAGAGCACGGCGGCGAAGACCAAGATGGCAATGCCGGTATTTACGCCTGGCTCGAAAGGCAGAAAGTTATAGAGCAAGACAAACAGAAGGATATCGCCAAACAAGATGGGCAAGTTGGTTTGAGGCGCCGACTTAGGTGGTGCGGCGAGCGCCTCTTGTGTGGTGTCGAGGGACATAGGGCTTCCTTAATTATTATTTTGGCGCTCTACACTAGCCTAGCGGTTGCGCGGCGCAACAAAATTTTTTATGTGGCAAAGCTACATATTTCACTTTTGGCGGCGTGATCTGCTTCATCTTGTTTGAACTATATGAGGCGTTGATCACGCGTTGCTGAAGCTTGGCGATCAATTTTTTTTACGACGGCTGGCTAAAGGGCTGCTAATTAATAACAGACTGAAATAAATTAATATAAT
>NZ_JAKEVJ010000043.1:0-72284 GCF_022398425.1 Shewanella sp. Isolate7
ATCTAAAAGGGACGCACTTTTGAGATTAAATTTTGTAATCATTACACCATTATTGTCTCTTTTGGCGATTTTCGGCCTGTTTGGCTGCGATAATGCTGCTAATACCGCCACGATTTGTAAAAATAATCCTGAGCTTTGTGACGATTTACATCGCGATAGCTGGTGTAGATATGAGCGAGCAGACCTTATCCGCAAGCGTTTTGCCCTTAAAAACACCCCCTCGCCCTCTGGCAAACAGATCTACCAGCATCTGATCAATCTCGAAAATTACAGTAAATGCATCGAACTCGCCGCCGGAGTGCAGCACATCATGCACCCCGAACGCACCAACGATAGAGTGAGAGCCTTCGGCATCAGCGCGCAGAACCTGCAGCAGTTGCGAGACACCACCAAGGACAACCCGGATCTCTATCTCTCCTACTATCACTGGATACGCTTAAATGATCAGGCGGCACTGTCCCGAGTCGTCAAGGCACAACAGGCAGGTTTGATAGAGGATATCGAGATCCTGGCGAGTCTCGCCTCCTATTATCAAAAGTCGAATCTCAACAAGGCAAAGGTTCTCTACCTGCAACTGTTAGATCAGAGCGACCCTGACAACTTTAACCCCGATTGGTTGTTGGGTCTTGCCAGTATCTACCACCAGCAAAACGATCTGGAAAAAACCTACCTCTTCTCAAAAGCCAACGTATTGATGACGCGCAATACGGCTTCCGATGCCAAAATGAACGCCTTAATCAAGGGCAACCAACAACTGGCGCAATTTTTAGATGAACAAGCCGACACCTTAGTGGAACATCTTAAAAACGGTGACTACGCTTCTAGTGAGATCCGTGCTCAGTTAAATACCTCATCTTAATTGGGCTTTTTTAATGCTGGCAAAATGTTTGCCACTAGTATTTTTTTTACAGAAATCCGGCCGTTTTTTGTAAAAAATCTGATCTTTGTAAAGAAAACAGCAAATTTGTTAAGCTAACTAGCCAATTAAACCCGATATTGCTTGACGATAGCTGTCAATTTGGTAATTTTACTACCAGATATTTTTATACATTTACCTGAGGGATATGAGATGACTATCCGCGTAGCAATTAACGGCTATGGCCGTATCGGTAGAAACGTACTTCGCGCACTATATGAGAGCGAAAAGCAGTACCCCATCCAAATCGTTGCGATCAACGATCTGGGCGACGCCTCAATCAACGCTCACCTAACCAAGTACGACTCTGTACATGGTCGCTTCAATGCAAAAGTTGAGCATGACGATGAGGCTATCTACGTCAACGAAGACAAGATCAAAACTTTCTCTGAGCGTGACCCAGCGAAACTGCCTTGGGCCGAGCTTGAAGTCGACGTGGTTTTCGAATGTACCGGTATCTTCACTTCTAAAGAAGCCGTTCAGCCTCACCTAAATGCTGGCGCTAAGAAAGTGATCATCTCTGCACCGGGTAAGAATGTTGACGCAACAGTTGTTTACGGCGTAAACAACGATGTGATCACCTCTGACATGACAGTTATCTCTAACGCTTCTTGTACCACTAACTGTCTGGCGCCTTTCACTAAGCCGCTAAACGACGAGATTGGTATCGAGTCGGGTCTGATGACCACTATTCACGCTTACACCAACGATCAGCGTCTGTCAGACGTTTACCACACTGACCTGCGCCGCGCACGTGCCGCAGCCATGTCTATGATCCCAACAAAGACTGGTGCTGCCGCAGCCGTTGGTCTAGTGGTTCCTGAGCTGGCTGGTAAGTTCGACGGTATGGCAGTACGTGTACCGACGGTTAACGTATCGCTGGTGGATCTCTCATTCGTTGCCGCACGCGACACCACAGTAGAAGAGATCAACGCCATCATCGAGAAGGCGGCAAGCGTTGCACCAATGAGTGAAGTGCTTTCGGTCAACAAAGAGCCATTGGTGTCTATCGACTTCAACCACAACCCATACTCTTCTAACTTCGACGCTACACAAACCCGTGTAAACGGCCGTCTGGTTAAGGTTATGGCCTGGTACGACAACGAATGGGGCTTCAGTAACCGTATGCTAGACAACGCGGTTGCCCTGATGACTGCGAAGTAAGCCAAGTCATCTAAGTAATGTCACATTCATAAAAAAGGAGCCGTTAGGCTCCTTTTTTGTATCTGGCAATCTTCAAGGTCAAGCCATCTAAACATCACTGTATTCAGCTAACCTCACGATGCGCTCTAAAAACGTTTGATGCGCACTACTTTCATCACCTCAAAATCGAAACCTGCTACGGTTTCCGTTTCTGGGTAATAGGTCATATTCACCTTGTGCCCCTGCAAGCTGCGGTATTTTTTGGTGCGGCGAAACTTAAAGGGGGCATCACAGCCTTCTATGGTTACCGTATGTTGTACCCATTCATCAATCTCTCTCTGGGTATGGGATAAAATTTTCACGCCCTCTGAATGCACCAGTTTCTGATGTTTATCGAGCATCTTATCTACAACATGTTTCATAGCGGGTAACCTTTATCGATGAGTATTTTCCTGATTAAAAAAACGACAGTAGCAAAGTATAGAACATCTCATCGGCTTTGCGTGTGATTAGGCCATGGTAACAAAAATTCGCCGCTAACTGTACCTATCCCTTAGCCAAGCATATTGATAATAAGCACTTTGTCCCAATCGTCTTAGGCGCGCGAAGGGAAACTTAGGCAGAGGTGTTCGATAGAGCGGCAGATCAGGCAGGCGTTCTCCGGCAATATGCTGTGCCAGACGATAGGCCGCCTGCGCCGAGAAGGCGACTCCGGCGCCGCAGTACCCCAGACTGTATCCCATATCGCCCTTACTATAGACATGAGGCATATCATCCAAGGCGGCGGCAATCCATCCCGTCCAGTTATGGTCGATAGCGATATCGGTCAATGCCGGAAAGCAATCTGCCATCGCGCTTTTTAAACGTTCGCCATAGCGAGGATCTCTGGCATCCTTACCGCTTATCGCGCCGCGGCCACCAAACAGTAATCTATTGTCACCCAGCAAGCGGTAGTAATACTTAAGGCGGCGGGTATCCATCACCACCTGATGTGTCTTAAGACCCGTTGCCGCAAGCTGCGCCTCACTCAAGGGCGCCGTCACTATGATGTTACTCAGTATGGGCAGATATCGACTATCGACCGCCGCATTAAAATGCTTAGGTGTATAAGCATTACCGGCGCTGACGACCCGCCTAGCGATAAGCTCGCCCTTGTCGGTGACCAACCTGTGGTGCGCGCCCTCTTTCAGCCAGGCTCTCACACAGCTCTCTTCATGCAAGGGCACACTGAGAGACTGCACCACACGTTTGTAGCCTAAACAAAGTTTTAAGGGATTCACGCCAAAACCATCATTGAGGCGCAGGGCCCCATAGGCTTGATGATTGTCCATATAGGCCGCTTTTAGCTCGGATGGTGTGAGAAACTCGGCATCATCCCCCAGGTGCTCGGCGATGAAATTGGCCGCCGCTTTTAGCGTGCCGTATGCCTTGGCATTATGCGCAATCTTAAGATAGCCCTTGGGTTGGGGATCACAGGCGATATCATGTTGTTTTATCAACTGCTCGACGCGGCGCACCGCCTGTGAAAATTCATCATAGATCCCTCTGGTAGTTTCCATGCCCCACTTCTTGGCCATCTGGCTATAGCCCATACGACCTGAACCTTTGAGCACGAAACCCGCGTTGCGTCCACTGGCGCCGAAGCCTACCTGGTTTGCCTCAAGTACCCTGGCCTCGATATTAAATTCGCTGGCAAGATAATAGGCCGTCAGCAAACCGGTAAAGCCTCCCCCCACAATGGCCACATCTGTCTGTCTCCGGCCGTTAAGCGCGGGCAAGGACTCGGGCCGCGTAACTGTTGTGGCCCAGTAGGAGTCTGGCCAGGGTTGGCGGTCTGGAAAGTCGTTGAGTAAGGGATCGTAAGACATAGGGTTTCTCGACTAATGTTTTTCGCCTAAAGTTTTTGCTTAAAGTTTTTGCTTAAAGTTTCTCGCCGATAGTTTTTCATCGATAGTATCTGGCAGATATAAAGTGATGACGCTTAAAGAGGTTATGACTAGTTATCACCTCAACTTAGAAAATGAGGATCATCTCGCAGGCAACGCAGTGACATTCGCTGCCACACAAGACGCAAACATAGTCGGGATGATCAGGATTATTGTTCCAGCGCTCAGGATGTTCCTTGATAAGCTTGCCGCCCGCATTGGTAAAGTAGCCCACGGCGGAATTATCCGGACTCTGTTTCCACAGGTGACTGACTCCGGCCAATGCCCCCTGAGCCTTGCAGGCCTCTATTGAACTTTGCAATAGGGCTTTACCTATGCCGAGTCCTCTCGCCTCCTCGGAAACGGTATTGCACTTGAAATAACAGCAATCTTCGGCAGCAACTGGCCAGAGCGTGGGCGAACACCAGCGATCCAGTGACCAATTTCCCGGTGCATAGGTGAGCCTAAATCCCACTAACTCTCCCCCTCGATAGGCGACAAAGTTAGCATTGATCCCCGATTTATAGGCCTTATCCTGCATATCACTCAGCATCTGCTCATCGAGGTAGCCATCGCCGTGTACCAGATTGCCTAGCGCGATAACCGTCTCAAAATCGTCCTGCATTAGGGGGCTAATTTCTACCTGGTTTTTCATCGCTCTACTCGCATATTTACCTTAAATCAACCTCAAGGTAACATAAAAACCCTTAGATAGAGTATGGATGCGACTAAGCGCATATTTCTTGAACAACCCCAAATAATAATGGAGTCATTGGGTGAATATAGATTTCTCACAACCTGCGCTGGAAAACAAATTAAAACAGGCCTCTTCAGACCCGCAAAGATTCATGCAAGGCCTTAGAAATAAGTGGCAACGGCTAACATTGCCTCAAAGGCTCTATCTATTGGCCGCGCTTTTGCTAATGAGCGAACATTTAGGCTTAGTGGCCATCATCACCACCATTGCCCTCACCCTTGAATTTTGGCCAGTGTTCGAGCGTGTCTGGCACTCTCTCGCGGGTAAGGCTGTATTGCTACTCTTTTACGCCATAGTGGCCAACTACGCGCTGGCGATGGCCAGCGCTATTGTCAACGAGGTTGTAGGTGTGCCGGCGACCCACTTTAACTACACCCATAACTTTGCCATCTTGCTGCTTCTGCCAGCCTGGATATTGGGTATTAGCGCGGTGGGACTCTTGTTTGCACAGATCTTGATGCCCTTCTACCTGCTGATCGCCCTAGTATTGAAGCCCATTGGGATCAAACTCTTTTCCCTTACGGGTAACAGCCACTATCGATTTACGACGCTGATGGTCAGGTTCATCCTCTCTTTCGTCCTACTCTACCATTTGATCCTACTCATTGGAGACGTCGAGGAGAGAGTGGAGTCTGCCCTGAGTGACATAAAAGCCATAGAGCAGACGGTAAAGGGAGATCTAAACCATGAACAGGACAAGTTAGCGACAATTAGCCTTGATGATGCTGTTGCCGACAAGGAGATTAACCCGCAATTCCTCTCAGTTGAACCTGTTGAACCTGAAGTGGAAGGCGGACTCGCAAACGCCGAATCAGACGTTGAATCAGACGTTGAGTTAGATAAGGAAGCGAATAAAGCAGCTAATACAGAACTGGCTAAAGAGCCGAATAAAGTACCAAACACCGCAACAGCGGGTCGTCGGAACGTTAGTGAAGAAGAGAATACCACTGATATTCAAGCAGACCAGCAGCAAGACAGCACCACATCCCTTGCAAGAGAATACGCCTCAATACGTCACGCCTATCAAGGAGAGATACGCGAATTAATCGCCCAGTTTGCCTATCATTTTGAGTCAGACAACCGATCGCGCTGTGAAAAGCAAGAAGATGCCAACGTCGTCGAACTCAACGACTATGAAATTCTCGAGGTGGTACCCGACGACACGGCAAAATACCATTATCGCTTTACCGTAAGAAAGTGTATTTCACCCGCCTTTCCTGCTACCTAGTATCAATATTAGTGTCGACATTAATTTCAACATTGGTGCCAACATACAAGGAGCTGATTTACTGCTTGGGCGCTAGCAGGCGCCCATGACTTTTTACGCCTGGCATGTCGATACGTGTCGGTGTGAATAGCCCCCGAGGCAAAACCCGGCTTAGCCAGCTACCAGGGGATCACCTTGCCATCAAAGTTTAAAAATTGCCCGGACTGGCTCGCATCTAATCTATCGATACAGGCAGCCATCTGTTCTACCGCCTCAGTAACCGTGATCAAGGCATTGGGCCCACCCATGTCTGTCTGTACCCAACCTGGATGAAACGCGACGCAGAAGATCGCTTCGCTACGCAAATCGATAGCCAGACTCTTAAGCGCGGCGTTGAGGCCCGCCTTTGATGAGCGGTAGAGATAGCTGCCACCACTCTGATTATCGGCCATGCTTCCCATCTTAGAGGAGATACAGATCACCTTAGCGTTATTCGCCTTGCGCAACATGGGGTAACAGGTTTGAGTGATCATAATGGGCGCTATCGTATTGACTGCTAATACCTTTTGCCATTCTTCAGCCCTTAACTTACCGAAGCCAATCCCCTTAGGTCCATAATAGCCGGCGTTGTTGATCAAGATGTCGATAGCAGCATCGTTGAGGTGTTGCGGCAAGGCGCGCAGCGACGCCTCATCTGTCACGTCCAGCTGAATAATATTAAGGTTGGCGTGGATTTCTGCGAGCTGAATTAACGCGCTCGCCTCGCCAGGCCGTCGGCAACAGGCGGTGACACGATCACCTTTAGCCAGATAATACCTGACAAAGCCTAAGCCTATCCCACGATTTGCTCCGGTGATCACCACATGGTTAGTCATAACAACTCCTTACGCCATCATTAGATATCAACCATTAACAATCAGAATCATAACCTAAGGCGTAAACTTTTGCCTGCATCCTAGCGTATTGGGGCCAATGTATAGGCCTTAAGCCTTAATATTAGGCATAAACTTAGGCTTAGGCTTAGGCTTAGGCTTACCATATTAATTCCAGTCGTTATTTTCATTCTCAATAGCAACAGGACAATAGCAGCAAGACTATTGCAGTCTTTCCTCGGTTTTTATTGTCTGCGACAATAAGGCAAAATTGGATGATCCCAATTGTGCTTTTATAGCCCACTCTCACCCAAGGAACCACCTATCTTGAATATTGAGCAAATGCTTTGCCAAACACTCTCCAGTCAAAAGGCCACAAAGCTAGGCAAGTTGCAGACGCTCTGGAGTGGCTATGGCGAGATAGCCCGTTATCAGCTAGATGGAAAAGGAAGTTCTCAAACCGTCATTGTCAAGCACATCGCGCCGCCAAGACAAAGCACCCATCCCCATCAATGGGATTCTAAACTCTCTCATCGGCGTAAGATGCGCT
Source organism: Shewanella sp. Isolate7 (assembly GCF_022398425.1). Classification (NCBI taxonomy): domain Bacteria; kingdom Pseudomonadati; phylum Pseudomonadota; class Gammaproteobacteria; order Alteromonadales; family Shewanellaceae; genus Shewanella; species Shewanella sp. Isolate7. The sequence goes on from NZ_JAKEVJ010000043.1 coordinate 7,371, forward strand.
CCTATCAAGTCGAGCTAAATTGGTATCGGCACTACGCCAACCGTTGCCAAGACCTACTGAATCTCCCCACTCTTTTAGCGGCTCATCAAGACAGTGAGACCCAGGAGATGTTGCTGATAATGAGCGATCTCGACGCGCTGGGATTCAACATGCGTCATATGACGCTTACCGAGTCTCAGCTGTATGCCACCATCGACTGGCTGGCGAGATTTCATGCCCTGTTTGTCTACGAAAATTCACCGGGAGAAACCCCATTTGCGGGCCTTTGGCCAATCGGCACCTACTGGCACCTTGAGACTCGCCCCGACGAGCTTGCGGTAATGGCTGCATCTTCACTGAAACAGGCCGCAGCAGCTATCGATGCCAGACTCAATCAGGCCAGATTTCAGACCTTAGTACATGGCGATGCCAAGGTGGCTAACTTCTGTTTTCACCGCGATAGCGACGCTATGGAAGTCGATGGTGTGGCTGCGTTAGATTTTCAATATGTCGGCAGCGGTGTTGGCGTTAAAGATTTCATCTATCTATTGGGCAGTTGCCTCGACGAGGGGCAGCTTTCTACCCATTATGACACCGCTTGTAACCACTATTTTCAAACGCTTAGCATGCAGCTATCCGCTAAATGGGCGGCCAATGAAATCGACGAACTGATAGAGGAATGGCAAGCCCTGCTCCCTTTTGCCTGGGCCGACTTTGAACGTTTTCTTGCCGGCTGGCAGCCACAGCATCACAAGCGAACTGGCTTTAGCCACAATATGACGGAGCAGGCGCTCAAAGCGCTTATTTAAAGACTTTCTAGGGAACTCTTTTAAGCGCATTTTTAGAAAGATTTCTCTATGCTTGAAAGGCAATATGTCGGCATGAAAAAGGTTAAGCTGAGGCGCGAAAACACGGGGCAAATCGCCTCTAATAGCGCTACAATCATACTAAGGAAGGTGCGAATAAGTCCCGTGCTTGCTCTGCGTGTGCTTAAAGTGGATAGATGCAAGGCACAGTTTGCAGCGAATGGCCCTAGTCCTTCGCAAGAACTGTAACGCAGCAAATACCGCAGTAAGCCTCGCCCTGCGGGGCTTTGATAGCAACACCATTTCGGCGTTATTCAACTTCAGCAGGCCTCGGCATGCCCTCAGTTGAATGCCTTGAACTGTCGCTGCTATCAAAGCCAGAGCTGTCGTGCTTGCTCTGCGTGTGCTTAAAGTGGATAGATGCAAGGCACAGTTTGCAGCGAATGGCCCTAGTCCTTCGCAAGAACTGTAACGCAGCAAATACCGCAGTAAGCCTCGCCCTGCGGGGCTTTGATAGCAACACCATTTCGGCGTTATTCAACTTCAGCAGGCCTCGGCATGCCCTCAGTTGAATGCCTTGAACTGTCGCTGCTATCAAAGCCAGAGCTGTGCGACGACTTGTTCGCACCTTCCCTAAGAGAGTGCTCGATATACGCAAACGGGTGAGTACCCAAATGTGCTATCTAAGTTAGCCAATAACGCGGCATCACACTCTCTTTCTAATGCTTGGTTTTTAATATCGGTTTTTAATATCGGTTTTCGTTACCGGTTGCTATCGCTGCTTTCTTGTCTCTTTCTTGTCTCTTTCTTGCCTGTTTTGTGCCTATTTTTTCGCCTCTAAGTATCTGGCGTTAGCCTTGGGTGTTTGCACCGGCATACTTTATTGTGCTCAGGGTTGCTCGAAACAAAGCTATACGCCATCCCCCCCCTAGTGCTTTACAACGCAAAGTTTAACAAGGCAAATTACATACCTGTTTACATTTAACCGCTTTAACAAATCCCCCATTTCGATAACATTTACCCTACAAGAAGTCTTTCGCCAAAGTAAGATATTGTTTTTATCAATAGAATTAACATCATAGCTCCAACAAGAGGAAGTGTTTGTGGCTACTGCAAAACAGATCGTATTACCTATCGTCGTGCTAGCCGTCGGTATCGGCACCTTTGCCGTGCTAGCGTCGATGAAAAAACCACCACAAGAGAAACCCGTCGCTGACAATACTCCCGTCGTGGCAGTCGACATAATCGACAAGGAACCCATGACTTTTACCGTTAACTCCTACGGCATCGTCAACGCCAAATATGAGACCGAGCTCGTCTCACAGGTCTCAGGTGAAATCGTCTACCTGAGCGATGCCTTCGTTCGCGGTGGCTTAGTCAAGAAAGGCCAGATCCTAGCAAAGATAGATCCCAGTGATTACGAGGCGGCTCTCATCGACGCCAAGGCTACAGTGGCCAGCGCCAAGGCGACTCTGGTGCAAGAGAAGGCCTATGGCAAGGTAGCCGCCGAAGAATGGAAACGGATCGAAAACGGCACGCCAACGGAACTGAGCCTGCGTAAACCTCAGTTGGCACAAGAAGTTGCCCGTCTTAACTCATCCGAGGCAGGCCTCAAGCGAGCCACCCGTAATCTAGAGCGCACGGTGATCAAGGCGCCTTACGACGCCTTAATAGAGAGCCGTCATATCGGCCTGGGCTCTTACGTCTCTACCGGTACCCAACTGGGTAAGCTGCTTAGCACAGAGAAGGCCGAGATCCGCCTGCCCCTACCCGATAAGGAGATCCGGTATCTGGATAACAAGGGCCTGGGCGCTCAGGTCATTGTCAGCGGAAACTTTGCCGGAGAACAAAAAACCTGGCGTGGTCAGATCGTGCGCAGCGAGGGGGTGATAGACAATCGCAGCCGTATGACCTATCTGGTGGCAGAGGTTATCGACCCCTACGGTCTAAAAGACAACAAACAGCCCCTCAGATATGGCAGTTATATCACCGCGAGCATCCATGGTTCTCAGGCACAGAATGTCACGACCATCGCCAGACACCTGGTGGTTAACGATAAGGTCGCCATTATGACGCCAGAAAATACCCTGGCATTCAGATCGGTCGATATTTTGCGCCAACAAGGCACTCAAGTGGTGATAGGTGAAGGCTTAGAGGATGGCATGCGCCTCATTACCTCGGCGCTGGACTATCCCATTGAAGGGATGAAACTCGCCCTTGCCTCTGACAAGCAGGAGCCTGCTGAAGAAGAAGCGGTCGTCCAACAACTTGCAATGGAAGACAAGGAGTAAGGGCGAATGCCAGATCCAAATAAAGGCTTGATCGCCTGGTTTGCCCGCAACAGTGTGGCGGCAAACCTGTTGATGATCATCATCATTATCGGCGGACTGTTAACTGCCAGCACCATACGTAAACAGTTCTTCCCTCAGACCGAGACTAACTGGGTCGAGTTCAGCGCCTTCTATCCTGGCGCGGCGCCGCAAGAGGTTGAAGAAGGGATCACCATTAAGGTCGAAGAGGCCCTTGAGCGTATACAAGGTCTGAAACGGGTGATCACCTATTCAAACCGTAACTCGGCATCGGGCTACTTCCGTATCGAAGATTCCTACGACCCTCAGGTTGTGCTGGATGAAATCAAGTCGGAAATCGATTCGATCTCGAGTTTTCCTGATGGCATGGAGCGCCCCCGCGTCGAGCGCATTAAAAATAGACAAGAGGTGTTCTATATCAGCCTCTATGGCGATCTGCCTCCCAAGCAGCTTAAGGAGTTTGGCGAGAAGATCCATGATGAGCTGATGCAACTGCCGCTGGTAAACATCACCGAGTTTTATGGCGGATTGGACTATGAGATGTCCATCGAGGTTAGCAAAGATAAGCTTCGCGAATACACCCTCTCCTTTAACGATGTGGCCAAAGCCGTGCGTGGCTATTCACGCAACATGTCAGCCGGTCAAATCAAGGCTGAGAATGGCTACATCAGCCTGAGGGTGCAAAATCAGGCCTATGTGGGTTATGAGTTTGAAAACCTGCCGCTGATCACCTTAGAGGACGGCACTAAGCTAATGCTTGGCGATGTCGCCAATGTGATAGACGGTTTCGAAGAGGGGATCCAATACTCCAAGTTTAACGGCAAGAACTCGGTCACCTTCTTCGTGGGCGCCTCAAACGACCAGAGCATGACGGATGTGGCTAAGGTGGTTAACCAATACGTCGAAGATAAGCAGGCCACCCTGCCCCAAGGGCTCAATCTAGAGACCTGGGTCGATATGACTTATTACCTTCAGGGGCGATTGGATCTCATGCTCGACAGCATGAAGAGCGGCGCCATTCTGGTGTTTATCATGCTCGCCCTCTTCCTGCGGGTTCGCCTGGCTTTCTGGGTCATGATGGGGCTACCTGTCTGCTTCTTAGGCACACTGCTGCTGATGCCGACGGCCATGATAGATGTCACCATCAACGTGATCAGCCTGTTTGCCTTCATCCTGGTACTGGGGATAGTGGTCGACGATGCCATCGTCATGGGCGAGAGCGCCCATACCGAATGTGAAGAGAAGGGGCAAACCCTGGACAATGTGATCCGCGGCGTAAAGAAAGTGGCTATGCCCGCGACCTTCGGGGTGTTAACCACCATCGCTGCCTTCTTACCTATCACCATGGATGACGGCCCCTCATCGGCCTTCGGTCAGTCTATCGGTTATGTGGTGATCCTGTGTCTGTTGTTTTCTCTGGTAGAGTCCAAACTCATCCTTCCGGCGCACTTAGCCAAGATGAAACAGAAAACCGAGATTAAGCCAGGCTCGAAGAATCCCATCAATTTGCTGCGTATCGGTGTGAACTACCTGCAGGGCAAGGTGGACGCCGGACTTCAGTTTGTGATCTATCGTCTGTATCAACCTTCACTTACGCTGTCGGTAAAATACAGATACATGATCATCACCCTGTTCGTCAGTCTCATCTTGGTATGTGCCGGCCTCTATTCGGGTGGCGTGCTTCGCTATGTGGGGCAACCTAAGATCCCCCATGACTTTCCGAGGATCAGTGTCGAGATGAACCTGGACTCATCTGAGCATTCGACCCTCTCCGCAGCATTGGCGATCGAGCAGGCACTGCACAAAGTAGACGATCAGCTCGAGCAGGAGTTTGGCCAGCGGATGATCGCCGATATGCAGGTGGATCTTCAAGGCAGAACCCGTGCCCAGGTGATGACCAAGCTGGTGGATCCCGAGCTGCGCCCTATCGATACCTTCGCCCTTGCCGAGCGTTGGCGTATGGCCATGCCGCAGATCCCAGGGGTAAAGTCGTTCAATATTAGGGACAACCTCTTCGGCGGCGGCCGCGACGATGGCGACATCAGCTTCCGCCTCGAAGGCAAGGACGAAACACAGCTGGTCGCGGCGGCCAAGGCACTCAAGGCCAAGCTCAATAGCCTACAGGGCGTAGGCGATGTTAACGACAGCCGTCAATCCAGTGCCAAAGAGGTGCAGTTCAGCCTTAAGCCGCTGGCCAACAGCGTCGGACTCACCCTCGCCGATGTGGCTTCTCAGGTGAGTGCCAGCTTCTATGGCCTTGAGGCCCAGCGTATTTTGCGCAACGGCGAGGAGATCAAGGTGATGCTGCGTTATCCCGAGGAGCAGCGTAACTCCATCGCCCATGTGACAGAGGTGATGATCCTCACGCCACAGGGTGCAGAGATCCCGCTCTCAGAGGTCGCCGAGATCCAGGTCACCCAAGGGGTGAGTGGCATCAGACGTGAAAATGGCAACCGCACCATCAACGTATGGGCCTCGGTAGATGCCTCACAGGCAGAACCCTTCAAGTTAGCCCAGGACATTCGCGATAACTTTATCCCCGAACTGCTGCGTCAGTACCCAAGGGTGAAGAGTGAAGTTGCCGGCAACATTCAGGAGCAGCTTGACAGCGCCAATACTCAGATGCGTAATTTCATCATCTCGCTACTGGTGATCTACAGCCTGTTGGCCGTGCCCTTGAAGTCCTATGTGCAGCCTATGATGATCATGTCTGTCATCCCCTTCGGCATCATTGGCTCTGTGCTTGGCCACATGTTGTTAGGGATAGATCTTAGCGCCCTCTCCCTCTTTGGCATCATCGCCGCAGCAGGTGTGGTGGTTAACGATTCCCTGGTGATGGTTGATTACATCAACCGAGCCCGCCTGGCTAGAGTCAGCATGAAGGTTGCCGTGATTGAGGCGGGTTGTCGTCGTTTTAGGGCGATTCTACTCACCTCGCTTACCACCTTTATCGGCCTGGTGCCGATTATGAGTGAGACCAGCATGCAGGCGCAGATGGTGATCCCGATGGCGGTATCACTGGCCTTCGGCGTATTGTTTGCCACAGTCGTGACCCTGGTGCTCATCCCTTGTCTCTATGTCGCCATCGAAGACACCAAGGCATGGTTGAGTAAGATTTACAACCGACTCGCTGGCGTCAAGGTGAATCAAGAGGTAATAGCAGAGCAATAAGCGAGCTACCGACAATTACAAACGCAAAAGGCTTCCAGAGGTGGAAGCCTTTTTTCTTAATGTGACTGAGAGATAGCGGGCTTAAAAACGTTAGGAACCCGGCCATTACTCGAATGCTTTAAGCAAAATAGCCAGATGTAAATGTTAGGAAGCTTGGGTTCAATTTACCTGTGTTTACCTGATAACTAATTAGTTCTTATAGAGGCTAAGACGAAAAAAGGCTTCCATTTCGGGAAGCCTTTTCTCTTAATGTGACTGAGAGATAGCGGGCTTAAACGTTAGGAACCCGGCCATTACTCGAATGCTTTAATCTAGATAGCGAAAAGCCCGCTCATTAGCGGGCTTTGTTAATGTGGCGGAGAGATAGGGATTTGAACCCTAGACGGGCTATAAACCCGTGCCGGTTTTCAAGACCGGTGCATTCGACCACTCTGCCATCTCTCCGAACGCCGCGAATAATATAGCGCTCTATTTCACTTGTAAAGGGAAAATATCCCTAAAAGATCTATTTGGCGAACTTACGCTCACTTTGTCGAATCTTCCTCCTGATGTAGCGCGATTTTTGCCGGATCCGGGGTCGAGATGGCACTGAACACGCCGCGCCAGTTGTCATAGCCTCTGACCTGATACCCTATCAAGACACCTATTGCACTGACCACTATGCCTACGCCTATTGCCTTCTCGCCAGCATTTGCCCATAGGGCAACCAATGAGGACGCGCCGAAGGCGATACTTATCTGCAAAAAGTTCTGTAGCCCTGCCGCCTTAGCCGAAGCCTGCTTAAAGACCTGCAGCGCCGTATTGACCACTATGGGATAACAGGCACCGTTGGCCGCCGCCATCACAGAGAAGATACTCAATAGCGGCCAGATGGTACTCGAAGGATAACATAGGGTAACCAGGGCGATCCCGGCGACACAAGCCCCAAACAGCAGCAGGATCCAGGTGAGCGTCACCTCGGCGCCATAGCGACGAATAAACAGCTTACTCAGGTAGCCCCCGACGATAAACATCACGGTTTGCGGAATGAAGCTCAGGCCTATCGCCTTGGCCGCATAACCATGCTGCTCCATCACTATGGGCCAGAGGGTTAGATAAGAAAAGAAAGCCGCCGAGCAGGCACCAAATACCAAGACATTACCTAGATATCTTGGGCTGGCCAGCATGGTCAAATAACTCACCCGAGCGACGTCTTGGCCTTGGCCCACTTTCTCATCTAGTTCAGACAGAGCCTTGCCCTGGCAGGTTTCCCCCTTGCTCCCTGAGGCGTCACCTTTAACTCGTTGGACTTCTTTTTCGACCCAGGCAAGGGTTGCTAGGATAAGCAACAGGCTTAAGCCGCCCAGGATAAAGAAGATGCTGTGCCACTGCTGCCACTCTAATAGATAGGCACCCAAGATAGGAGCCAGGGCTGGCGAGAGTGCCACGAGCGGCATGATGTTGCTAAACACCTGTTGCGCCTCGCTGGCCTTGTAGCGGTCGATCACTATCGCCTGCCAGATAACCGATGCACTACAGGCGCCCAGGGCCTGAAAGAAACGCGCCACATTAAACATGGCAATCGAGTCGCTATTGGCGATCGCCAGGCTGGCGGCGCCGAACAAAACAAGCCCCAATATCAGACTCAATCGTTTGCCTATCGCCTGCACTAAGGGCCCGTACAATAGCTGGCCCAACGCCAGACCGGCGAGAAAGAAAGTCAGTGAGCTGGCGACCTGGGTAGCGCTTGCATCCAAACTTGTTTCAATTGCTTTGAAAGCAGGTAAATACATGTCAGTCGCAATAAAGCCCAACATGCTCAATAGTGCCAAATAGATAAGAAAAGAAAAATTAGCGATTTTATTCATAAAAATAGAAGATTCACTATAACTAAACAAAGGAGTCGGTGAGTCTAGAGACTTGCCTATTGCTTGTGAAACGTTTATTTTTGCTTACAGCCTTCAAATATTCTCACGGCAATTTAGGAGCTTTTCGAGATGCTTTCAGAACAGTCGATGCAATTAATTGATATGGTGGCACGGGTCGGTAGTTTTACCGCCGCGGCCAACAAGTTACACAAGGTGCCTTCTGCCGTGAGTTATGCCGTTAAACAGGTCGAAGAGGAGTTGGGGGTTATTCTGTTTGAGCGCCATCACAGAAGCGTGAGTCTCACCCCGGCTGGCGAACACTTCGTTAAACAGGTGCGCTCCATGCTGACCCACTTGGCGTCACTGAAGGAGGATACCAAGCGAGTCGCCAACGGCTGGCAACCCACGCTCTCCATCGCGCTGGATAACATAGTGCGCGCCGATAAGATAAGTAACCTGATCGCCGATTTCTATCGCCATTTCGATAATGTCGAACTCATCATACGTATCGAGGTCTTTAACGGCGTATGGGAGGCCATTGCCACCGGTCGCAGTGACATCGCCATCGGAGCAACTACAGCTATACCTGTAGGTGGCGACTATCGCTTTAAGGATATGGGAGATATCGAATGGACCTTCCTGGTGAGTAAGCATCATCCCTTGGCCGCCATAGATCGCCCCTTGCTCGACGATGAGCTGCGCACCTATCCCTCAATCTGTCTGGAAGACACCTCGCGCGAGATCCCCAAACGCATGACCTGGCTGCTGGATAACCAGCGCCGTCTGGTAGTGCCCGACTGGATCCGTGCCATCAACTGTTTCCGTGAAGGGCTTGGCATAGGCTACATGCCAAAGCACTTCGCCACTCCCTTCGTGCAGGCCGGTGCTCTGATTGAGAAAGAGCTAGAACGCCCCAAGGCGCCTAGCCCCTGTTGCCTAGCCTGGAATGACGCCAACATGTCACCAGCCATGGCCTGGGTGCTCGATTATCTGGGTGATAGTGAAAAACTACAGCGTGACTGGTTTAATTAACCGACAATCAAGCAGATGGGCTTTCACCCTCCCCTTGGCTCGGTTATGATAATAAGCCTGTAAAACAAGTTAAATCCGGTTCATGAAATGGAACTCTTGCAATCGATTTGACTCAAATAAACCATCAAGTTAGTGATAGTCACTGGAGATAAAGATGACGCAAGAAACACTATATGCAAGCCATGCTTCGACACAAGAAGTGAATAAGCTGCTTAAAAATACCTATCTGCTACTCTCGATGACACTGGGCTTCTCCGCGCTGTGTGCGGGGCTGGCAATGGTGTTGCAAATCAGTCCTCTCATGTCTATCGGTCTCTCGATAGGTGGTTTCATCCTGTTATTTGTCACCCTTAGAAAGGCCGAGTCGGCCGCGGGGCTGTTTTGGGTGTTTGCCTTTACGGGTATGGAAGGTGCCTCGCTTGGCTACATGCTTAACCATTATGCTGGCATGGCCAACGGCCCTCAGCTCATCATGCAGGCCTTAGGCTTGACTGCCGTAGTGTTCGTGACCCTAAGCGGCTATGCCATCACCACCAAGAAAGACTTCTCTTTCATGCGTGGTTTCCTGCTCGCCGGTTTGGTCATTGCTATCGTTGCCGGTATCGCCAACATCTTCATCGGTAGCGGCGCGGTATTCATGGCCCTCAACGCAGGTATCGCCCTGTTGATGACAGGCTTTATCCTTTTTGATACCAGCCGCATCGTAAATGGCGGTGAAACCAACTACATACGCGCGACTGTCGCCCTGTATCTGGATTTCTTGAACCTGTTTATCTCGATTCTGCATCTGTTAGGTGCCGGCAGCGACGATTAAACTGTTTAGACATTTAAAAGGCCCGCCCTATCGGCGGGCTTTTTTATGCCCAAGTACATGATGATATTCGCCCAAACCTCAGTCGTATTCGCTAGACGTTTGGGATCGCGACAAAAAAACGCTAGAATAGCGCCCAGAATCGACGCCTATGCGTCACGACAATAAGTAAAGGTTAATGAGTAAGCTCATCATTCAAGTCAATCAGGCTGGATACGGCCAGGGTAGCAGCTATCAGGCACTACAGTTTACCCAAGCTGCCATCGACGCCGGCCATGAAGTGCTCAAGGTCTTCTTCTATCAAGACGGCGTATTGTCGACCAATAATCTTCAGTCGCCGGCCTCAGATGAATTTGCCCTCTATCAAGCCTGGCGAGAGTTGGGACAGACGCACAAGGTACCCTTGGTGAACTGCGTCTCGGCCGCACTGCGCCGTGGTGTGTTATCTGCGGCCGAATCGGCGGAAAATCAGTTACAACACTGGAATCTCGAGCCCCCCTTTCAGATGGGTGGGCTGGGCGAACTCGTGACCGGCATAGAGCAAGCCGATCGTGTGATCTGTTTTTAAACGCCAGATGTTAAGCATTCGCTTTTTGGAAAAATGATGAAAAAGATCACCATTATCTTCAGACACGCTCCCCATGGCAGCGCCAAGAGCCGGGAAGGACTGGATTTTGCGCTGCTCAGTGCCAGTTTCGAGCAGGAGGTCAGCCTTATCTTCGCCGATGAGGGCGTGCTCAATCTGATCCCACAGCAGGCGCCGGAAATCATAGGCGCCAAAGACTTCCTCGCGGCCTTTAAGGCCTTGCCGCTTTACGATATCGAATCCGTCTATGCCTGCCAGCAGAGCATGGATGACTATCAACTCGATGAGTCGGCACTGGCAATTCCACTCGATGTCAAAACGCCAGCAGAGATAGGTGAGCTGTTAACCCAAGCCGATGAGGTCTTTGTCTACTGATGATACTGCATGTCGTTCAATACTCGGCGATACAAGATAACGCCCTGGCCACCTGCCTTCGCTATATTCAGCCACAAGACACGCTCTTGTTGATTGGCGATGGCGTTAACGCCCTGCTGCTGCGAAAATGGCAACAAGCACTGCATGACACTAAGGTCTGCCTACTCGAGCAAGATGTTGAAGCCAGAGGCCTGCAGGCAAGGTTAGGCCAATATCAGCAGCTAAGTCAGGCCGAATTTGTCCAATACTCGTTAACTCACGCTAAGGTGATCACTTGGTAAATTTTATAATGTATGGGGATAGTCAGATCCCGACCGATCCCCAGGGCTACCTGAAAAACGTCGGTGACTGGAATGAAGAACTGGCGGTAATTATCGCCGCCGAAGAAGATATCACCCTCACCCCCGCCCATTGGGAAGTGGTGCACTTCGTGCGCGAATTTTATATGGAGTTTAAGACGAGCCCTGCCATTCGTGTGCTGGTCAAGGCCATCGGCCAGAAACTCGGCGCCGAAAAGGGTAACTCTAAATATCTCTACACCCTCTTCCCGCTCGGTCCGGCCAAACAGGCGACCAAGATTGCTGGCCTGCCAAAGCCTGCAAAATGCATCTAAGCAAGCGACTTAAAACCTGTCTTGTAGACTAGCCTAAAAGATAAAAAAAACCTTCGCTAATGCGAAGGTTTTTTTATGGTTAGAGATTTTTCATCACTAACATAATCGCTTTCCCAAATGTTGCTAACATTACTGCGGCGAAGATACAGATAATGACGACATAGGTCAGCCACTGAAAATAGCGCCCACCGTTATCCATGTTTCACACTATCTCTCTATCGCGTTAGCCTATCTGGGTCAGGCCGCCCATGTAAGGACGTAGCGCTTCGGGCACAGTAATAGAGCCGTCGGCATTTTGATAGTTCTCCATTACCGCCACTAGGGTACGTCCAACCGCCAGGCCAGAACCGTTCAGTGTGTGCAGCAGCGCTGGCTTCTTGGCTGACTTAGCCTTGTAGCGTGCTTGCATGCGACGCGCCTGGAAATCCTGCATGTTGCTGCAAGATGAGATCTCGCGGTAGGTGTTCTGCGCTGGTAACCAGACCTCGATATCGAAGGTCTTCGCCGCGCCAAAGCCCATGTCGCCGGTACAAAGTACCACGGTGCGATATGGCAGGCCTAAGCGTTGCAACACTGTTTCCGCGTGTTGTGTCAGGCTCTCGAGCGCCGCCATAGACTCTTCTGGCTTCACCAACTGCACCAACTCTACCTTGTCGAACTGGTGCTGACGGATAAGACCGCGTGTATCGCGGCCGTATGAGCCGGCCTCACTACGGAAACACGCCGTGTGGGCCGTCATCTTAATCGGCAGCTCATCTTCGTCGATAATGGTATCGCGAGCCAGGTTTGTCAGCGGCACCTCGGCGGTTGGGATCAGGCTAAGGCCCTGACCTTCTTCGGTGGCTGGCTTAGTGTGGAAAAGATCTTCACCAAATTTAGGCAGCTGACCCGTGCCCAGTAGGCTGTCTTCGTTAACCAGAAGCGGCACGTAAGTTTCGGTGTAGCCGTGCTCTGTGGTGTGTAGATCCAGCATGAACTGAGTTAAGGCACGGTGCATACGGGCAATTTGGCCCTTCATCACGATAAAACGTGAGCCGGTGATCTTAACCGCGCTCTTGAAATCCAGGCCGGCGTGTTGCTCACCCAGATCCACGTGATCTTTCACTTCAAAATTAAACTGCTTAGGCTCACCCCAACGGCGGATCTCGACGTTGTCGTTTTCATCTGCGCCAATAGGTGCCGACTCGTCCGGCAAGTTAGGTACGCTCATGGCGATGGCGTTAAGCTCTTCGAGTAGCTGGCTGAGTTCGGCCTTCTTGCTGTCTAACTCGGCTCCGAGATCGCCCACTTTCGCCATGATAGGGGCAACATCTTCGCCCTTAGCCTTGGCCTGACCGATAGATTTGGAGATCGCATTACGGGACGCTTGCAGCTCTTCTGTTGCCACCTGCAGTGACTTACGCTTTTCCTCTAATTTGCTGAGACGATCCACATCCAGGATAAAACCACGGGTGGCCAGACGCTCGGCGGTCGCTTCTAATTCAGTACGTAAAAATTTGGGATCTAACATGTTTTAGTTTCTTAATAGTTAAATGCGAGAAAAAACCAACTGCTGTCCTAAGTAAACCATGAATAAACATAGACATAGGTTCAGAGCGATATTTGTAAATGCTTTCAACCAAGCGCCCTGCTGCATCAATAACAGGGTTTCGTTCGAAAAAGTTGAAAACGTCGTAAGTGCTCCTAACAACCCAACACCTACTAATGCTTTGATTTCAGGACTGACCTGACTCGCCTCTCCTAGAGCATAGATCACGCCCATCAGGAAGGAGCCGATCACATTGACCATGAGTGTACCAAAAGGAAAAGAAGAGCCAAACACCTGAATCATGAATATTGAAATAAGATAACGAAATACGGCGCCAATAGAGCCACCCAAGGCCACAAAAATGAGATTATTCATAGCGTTTCACCTCACTTGCCCTGTCCATTTCCGCCAAGGTAGCGAGCTTGGTCTTGATACGCTTCTCGAAACCATGCTCACTGGGGTGGTAAAACTGTGTACCTGCCAGCGCCTCGGGGAAATAGCACTCGCCGCTCGCATAATGATTGGGCTCATCGTGGGCGTAACGATACCCCTCGCCAAGGCCGATGTCGGCCATCAACTGAGTCGGCGCATTACGCAGATGGTTCGGCACTGGCTGGCTACCGGTTTCCCTTGCCAACTGGCGCGCCGCCTTGAAGGCGGTGTAAACGGCGTTACTCTTCGGCGCGCAGGCGAGATAGACCACGGCCTGTGCGATCGCCCGCTCCCCTTCGGCCGGACCGACCCGATGAAAGCACTCCCAGGCGTTGACCGCCACCGACATGGCAACAGGATCTGCGTTACCTATGTCTTCAGAGGCGATGGCCAACAGGCGACGAGCAACATAAAGCGGGTCGCAGCCTCCTTCGAGCATACGGCAATACCAGTACAGCGCCGCATCCGGCGCCGAGCCTCGAATTGACTTATGCACGGCGGAGATAAGGTCGTAATACTGATCGCCATTCTTATCGAATCCGGCCAGCTGCTGTCCCGCCACCTCGATGAGCATCTGGGCAGTAAACTCGCCGCCATCTGGCAGCATGTCGCTCATCAGTTCGATAAGATTTAGTGCCTTGCGTGCATCGCCGTCACACAGGTTAGCCAGCTTCTCGGCGACCTCATCTGGCATACTTAGCTGTCGCTTACCCAAGCCACGGGCGTCATCTTCTAGCGCCTGACGCACTATCTTGATGATCTCGGCGTCTTGCAACCGCTTGATCAGATAGACTCTGGCGCGAGAAAGCAGCGCGTTATTGATCTCAAACGAAGGATTTTCGGTGGTGGCGCCGATGAAAATGACAGTACCATCTTCGATAAAGGGCAAGAAGGCATCTTGCTGACTCTTGTTGAATCTGTGCACCTCATCGACGAACAGCAAGGTTCGCTGGCCGCGGGACTGGGCCACGCTTTTGGCATGTTCGATGGCGGCGCGGATCTCTTTCACCCCAGAGGTAACTGCAGAGATACGCTCTACATGGGCATTAGCATAATGGGCGACCAACTCGGCTAGCGTGGTCTTGCCTGTGCCCGGCGGCCCCCAGAACATCATGGAGTGGGCTCTACCCGCCTCTAGCGCCTGACGTAGGGGCTTGCCCTCACCCAACAGGTGATCTTGGCCTATATATTGTGCCAGGGTTTCCGGTCGCATCCTGGCGGCGAGCGGACGAAAATCGGGCGCAAAATCGAAACTTAAGCTAGACACAAATAGCCTTAATCCAATGACTTAAGACGTTGATCGTCAATATCTACGCCTTCGGGGACGGTAAATTGAAACAGCTTGGCATCGTCCTCGGCCAGTGGCGCCTGGGCTGACAGATTGAAGACGCTGAGGTTACCCTGCTGATCGGTCAGCTTCATCACCTCGAGTTGCTTCTCCTTAAAACAGACTTCGACTCCAGTCACACTGGCATCGACCGCCTTAGGCGCTATCTGGTAGCAATCGTCCTGGCGCTCTACTCGATAGTCCTGCCAGGTCACCTCGTCGCGATGAACCAGCAGCGCGATCGGTGAGGCATCGATGGCCTGATTAAAATCTAAAACAGAGACCTCTTCGGCGAATGGATTATAGATCCACACGTCCCGGCCATCGGCAACGATAAGCGATTCATCTGGCTGAGTCAGATGCCAGTAAAACTGATTTGGCACCGCCAAGGCAAAGGTACCAGAACCTTGCTGAATCACTTTGTTGTTTACGTCTGTCACCTGCTGGCTAAAATTTGCCTTGAGGTTATCGAGCTGCGCCAGCGCATCCTTTAATGCCGTGGCATCGTCGGCGTAACAGGATGCCGCCATCATCAGCGGCAGAGCACAGACTAATTGAGATAAGGGTTTTAACATTACAAATCCTTTCATTTCAAAGCGCTCGCTATTAACTAGGGTTACTCCCGCAAGTGTGTCACGAGAATGATTAACGAGAGCTTAATAATCTTTCGGCGGTGGCGGCGCAAGCACCTCACGGTTACCATTGTGTCCCTGTGAACTGACGACACCTTGCATCTCCATCTGTTCGATGATGCGAGCGGCCCGGTTGTAGCCAATCTTAAATTTACGCTGCACGCTGGAGATAGAGCCGCGACGGGTCTCGGTAACGAAAGCTACCGCCTCATCGTAGAGTGAGTCCATCTCTTCGTCGCTCTCGGCGGCCTCTCCAGGCAACAACACCTGCTCGCCCTCGGCAGAGCCTTGCAGGATCTCATCGATATATTGTGGCTTGCCGCGACTGTGCCAGTCGGCCACCACAGCATGCACCTCATGGTCATCGATAAAGGCACCATGAACACGGATAGGCACACTGGTTCCCGGCGGCAGATAGAGCATGTCACCCATACCGAGCAGGGTCTCGGCGCCCTGTTGATCGAGAATGGTGCGAGAGTCGATACGAGAAGACACCTGAAACGCCATACGAGTTGGGATGTTTGCCTTGATTAAACCAGTTATCACATCGACCGACGGACGCTGGGTCGCCAAGATAAGGTGAATACCAGCCGCACGCGCCTTCTGCGCGATACGGGCGATCAACTCTTCCACCTTCTTACCCACGATCATCATCATGTCGGCAAATTCGTCGACAACCACCACGATTGACGGCAGCTTATCCAGCTCAGGCGCATGCTCTTCCATGCTGTCTTGCGAACGCCATAGGGGATCGGTGATCACCTCACCGCGTTCCTTAGCATCTTTAATCTTGGCGTTATACCCCTTGAGGTTACGCACCCCGAGTGCCGACATCAGTTTATAACGACGCTCCATCTCACCGACGCACCAGCGCAGCGAATTGGCGGCCTCTTTCATGTCGGTCACCACCTCACAGAGCAGATGCGGGATCCCTTCGTACACCGAAAGTTCCAGCATCTTAGGGTCGATCATGATAAAACGTACATCGTCCGGCCCTGACTTATACAGCAGGCTGGTGATCATCACGTTAACCCCAACAGACTTACCCGAACCTGTGGTACCGGCCACCAGGAGGTGCGGCATCTTGCCAAGGTCGACGACCACAGGCTCGCCTGAGATATCCTGACCCAGCACCATGCTCAGATGAGACTGGCTATGCTCGAAGGCTTCGCTACCGAGCACGTCGCGCATGAACACGGTTTCGCGGAACTTGTTAGGGATCTCTAGGCCTACATAGGCCTTACCCGGGATAACCTCGACCACACGTACACTTTCGGCAAGCAGCGAGCGCGCCAAATCTTTAGACAAGTTAGTGATCTTAGAGGCCTTCACACCAGGTGCGAGTTCTAGCTCGAAGCGGGTAACCACAGGACCCGGGAAGACGCCCACCACCTTGGCCACAATATTAAAATCGGCCAGTTTAACCTCGACCAGCCTTGCAACCTGGTCAAGTTCCTCCTGGCTGATAGGGTTAGTCTTACGATTGGGCACATCGAGCAGTGAAATATCCGGCAATGGCGCCACAGGTTTCTTAGGCTGCGCCTCTTCCCCACCGGGTAGCACGACTATGCCATCGACTATCTTAGCCTGCTCGACTTTCAGCTTCTTGGGCAGGACTGCCCCCGTCGACTGCTTGGTATCAAAATCGATCGACACCTCATCGTCACCTTGGGCGCTGAAACTCAAATTAGGCTCTTGTATTTCAGCCGCTTGTGTTTTTGCCTCGAACGCAGCGGAACTTGGTGTTGGCAGGCTAAAATTAGGTTCGGAAAAACTAGGCTCCTTAAAACCAGGTTCTTTAATACGCTCACGAGAGGTTGAGCCATCCAGAGTCTCATCCTCATCATAGTCGTCATCCTCGTCGTCGTAGGCGTCCTCTTCGGCTCTGGCCAGCGCCTTCTGGCGGCGAGAATCCTTGAATCTGTCTACTACCGACATGAAGCCCTTGGTGTCTTCGGTTTCGGGCGCACTCGAGAATTTCTCGGGAACATGTTTAAGCTGCTTCACACACCAGATGGTGGCAAAGCCCACCATTTCGACCACGGTTAACCAACTGATCCCGGTCAGGAGCGTAAAGCCGGCTCCGACGAAACAGAGTAGCAGCAGTGTGGTACCCAGCTGATTAAAATAGGGAAGCATGGCATCGGCAATCACATCACCCGAGACGCCGCCCGCAGAGAACTCGTAAATATCATTAGCATTCATACTGGCCAAAGATGCCAGGCTGAAAGTGATCAGTAGGAAGCCGATCAGCCTTAAACCCACGGAAAAATAATCTATCTCCAACAGGCGGTGAATACGTTTAAACAGCAACCAGCCGGTCACCGCCACTATGATAGGAATAAGGTAAGCCGTGTAACCAAAGAAATAGAAAAGCACATCGGCGAGCCAGGCGCCCACAGCACCGGTAACGTTTTTAATCTCGCCTTCAAAATTAGACTGACTCCATCCCGGATCAGACGAATGGAAGCTACTCAGTGATAGCAGAATATAGGTGGCGACCATGCAGCAGAAGATGAGTCCGCCTTCGAGCAGACGCTGCAGACCGCTGAGTGTTTTGACACTATTTCCCTTAGACAAAAGACAACCCACAAAGCAAAAACAAAAAAGGTGAGCCTAAGATATCAAAATAATTCGCGCCATGCAGCGTTTTACCTGCCTATACAGCACAATAGCGAGGTAAAAGCCTATCATTGGTGAAAAACTATTCGAGATGAAAAAAAAGGAGCCTTGACGGCTCCTTTTTTACGACTTAAATCGTTTTTAAGACTCAAGCGTTACATTGATTGCAACTCTATTGGTCTGCTTGACTTCTTCCATCACAACGTAGGTACGAGTATCAGAAACAGCGGGCAACTTAAGTAGAGTTTCACCTAACAAGCGACGATAGGCAGACATGTCAGAAACACGGGTCTTCAATAAATAGTCGAAGTCGCCAGACACCAGATGACATTCTTGAATATCATCGAGCAGCTGTACGGCACGATTAAACTTATCAAATACTTCTGCAGTATCGCGATTTAGCGTGATTTCTACGAACACAAGTAATGAAGCCCCAAGGTAATGGGGATTTACTAGCGCAGTATATCCATTGATGTAACCTTGCTTTTCGAGTCTTTTAACTCTCTCTAAACAGGGAGTGGGGCTCAGCCCTACACGCTTTGACAACTCAACATTGGAAATGCGGCCGTCGATTTGCAACTCGTTAAGGATGTTACGATCGATCCGATCTAAGTCTTTTATAGGACTCTTTTTATTATTAACCATATTTATAACCTTGCTTTATCACTAAAACAACATTTACTGCTACGTATGTCAAAAGTTCAGCAGCATTAACTGCCGAAGTGATACTATACTAGATTTCCCTGAAACAATCACGTTCAGGACCTATAAAATAACAATTCAACCCAGAATAAATGGGTTTTTATTCAATTTGAGGCTCGAAGATGATAATTGGTGTACCTAAAGAAATCAAAAACCACGAATATCGTGTTGGTATGGTGCCGTCAAGTGTCCGCGAATTGACCCTAAAAGGTCATGAAGTATTTGTAGAGAAGAATGCAGGTGTTGGGATCGGTTTTAGCGACCAGGACTATGTCGATGTAGGCGCATCAATCTTAGACACTGCAGCTGAAGTGTTTGCTAAAGCAGACATGATCGTTAAGGTTAAAGAACCTCAAGCGGTCGAGCGTGCCATGTTGCGTGAAGATCAGTTGCTGTTCACTTATCTTCATCTTGCCCCCGATCTGCCACAAACTGAAGATCTTATTAAGAGCGGTGCCGTGTGTATTGCCTATGAAACCGTTACCGATGCCCGTGGCGGTCTGCCACTACTTGCCCCTATGTCAGAAGTTGCCGGTCGCATGTCGATCCAAGCCGGTGCGATGGCACTAGAAAAATCTAAGGGCGGCCGTGGCATGCTACTTGGTGGCGTTCCTGGCGTTGAGCCGGCCAAAGTTGTCATCATCGGCGGCGGCATGGTAGGTACCAACGCAGCGCAGATGGCCGTAGGTCTGGGTGCCGATGTGGTTATCCTAGATCGCAGCATCGATGCACTACGTCGTCTGAACGTTCAGTTCGATAACCGCGTCAAGGCTATCTACTCGACAGCCGACGCTATCGAGAAGCACGTGCTGGAAGCCGACCTAGTGATCGGTGGCGTACTGGTACCTGGCGCCGCAGCGCCTAAGCTAGTGACTAAAGATCACATCAAGCGTATGAAGCCAGGTAGCGCCATCGTTGACGTCGCAATCGACCAAGGTGGTTGTGTAGAGACTTCTCATGCGACCACTCACCAAGACCCAACTTATATCGTTGATGAAGTAGTACACTACTGCGTGGCTAACATGCCTGGCGCGGTTGCACGTACCTCTACCTTCGCGCTCAACAATGCGACACTGCCTTACATCATCAAATTAGCCGACATGGGCTACCGTGAAGCACTGCGTCAAGACAAGCACCTGCTAAACGGCTTGAACGTAATGCACGGCAAGGTCACCTGTAAAGAAGTTGCCGAAGCCCTCAACTTCGAGTTTGTTGATCCAAGCGTACTACTCGCTTAATCAACCAAAGGGTGTAAACAAAGGGAGCCAATGGCTCCCTTTTTCGATTAGGACAATCTAAAAGATTGCCTTTACCCCTTAGGGGAAATTCCCTACAATCGCTGCAATTCGCTAAAGGCACGGAGAAAAAGATGAGCCAAGCTAGACACTGTAACTTATTAATTTTGGGTTCGGGCCCTGCTGGGTACACCGCCGCTGTTTATGCTGCCAGAGCAAACCTAAAGCCTGTTTTGATCACGGGGATGCAGCAAGGTGGTCAGCTGACGACCACAACTGAAGTCGAAAACTGGCCAGGCGACGCCGACGACCTAACAGGTCCGGCTTTGATGGAGCGTATGCAGAAGCATGCCGAGAAATTCGAAACAGAGATCATCTTCGACCACATCAACGAAGTGAACCTGCAAGAGCGCCCTTTCCAACTTAAAGGCGACAGCGGTGAGTACACTTGTGATGCACTGATCATCTCTACCGGTGCATCGGCCATGTACCTGGGCCTTGAGTCAGAAGAAGCCTTCAAGGGTAAAGGCGTATCGGCTTGTGCTACCTGTGATGGATTCTTCTACCGCAACCAGAAAGTTGCCGTGATCGGTGGTGGTAACACAGCCGTTGAAGAAGCTCTCTATCTGAGCAACATCGCATCAGAAGTTCACCTGATCCATCGCCGCGACAGCTTCCGCTCTGAGAAGATCCTGACGAAGCGTCTGATGGACAAGGTTGCTAATGGTAACATAGTACTGCACCTTGACAGTACCTTAGGTGAAGTCGTTGGTGACAACATGGGTGTGACCGGTGTGAAGATCAAGAGCACCAAAGATGAAAGCATTACCGAATTTGATGTGATGGGCGTATTCGTCGCCATCGGCCACAAGCCAAACACTCAGATGTTTGAAGGCCAGCTGGAGATGAACAACGGCTACATCAAGGTGCAGAGCGGTCTTGCAGGCAACGCCACCCAAACCAGTATTCCTGGTGTGTTCGCCGCTGGCGACGTGATGGATCAACATTACCGTCAGGCGATCACCTCTGCCGGTACCGGCTGCATGGCGGCCCTAGACGCGGAGCGTTTCTTAGACGCACAATAAAGCGCGTTACCCTTCATAAAAAAGCAGGCCTAGCGCCTGCTTTTTTTGTGTTGATAATCGAGTAATACCAATCACAGTCAATATGTGATCAGAAATAGCGCAGGGAAAACGCTTGAGAACAAAGCAGGATTTTTAGATAAGTCGTTATTCTACAATTAAAAAGACTAATACAGTTATCGAGCGTTTTAACAAGTTAGAATGATCAATTGTTTATTACGATTGGTATAAATAAATTTGCGATGATCGGGCACAAAAAAAGGGACCCTGAGGTCCCTTTCAAAGCAAAGCTCACTAATTACTTAGCTAGAGCTTCTTTTGCCTTTTCAACTAGAGTGGCGAAAACCACTTTGTCGAATACAGCGATGTCTGCCAAAATCTTACGATCGATTTCGATAGACGCCTTTTTCAGACCGTTGATGAAACGGCTGTAAGACAGACCATTTTGACGAGAAGCCGCATTGATACGTGCAATCCACAGTTGACGGAATTGACGCTTCTTCTGACGACGGTCACGGTAAGCATATTGACCAGCTTTGGTTACTGCTTGCTTAGCAACACGGTAAGTACGTGAGCGAGCTCCGTAATAACCTTTAGCTAGTTTTAGTACTTTCTTGTGACGAGCACGAGCGGTTACACCACGCTTAACTCTAGGCATTGTTCTTTACTCCTCTAATTAAGCGTATGGTAGTTGACGTGCAATTGCTGGCACATCAGACTTCGCAACTAAACATTTAGCACGTAAGTGACGTTTACGCTTAGTGCTCTTCTTGGTCAAAATATGACGTAAATGGGCTTGCTTGCGCTTAAAACCGTTAGCGGTTTTCTTAAAACGCTTTTGTACACCCTTGTCTGTTTTCATTTTAGGCATTGCTAAAACTCCGCATTGGGAAATTAATAAAACGCAAGGCGAGCAGAGTCCCTCAGAGAGGTCTCTGCTACTTTTAAATTTGCCTTACTATTTCTTTTTCGGCGCGAGCACCATCACAGCCTGGCGACCTTCCATTTTTGGAAAAGCCTCCACGATTGCTATCTCAGCCAGGTCGTCTTTAATACGATTCAAAAGATTCATACCAAGACTCTGGTGAGCCATCTCGCGACCACGGAAACGCAGCGTTACTTTCGCCTTGTCGCCGTCTTCTAGAAAACGCTTCAGGTTGCGTAGTTTTACCTGATAGTCGTTTTCGTCAGTACCGGGACGGAATTTTATTTCCTTCACCTGTATCTGTTTCTGCTTCTTCTTTTGTTCTTTTTGGGCCTTAGCCTTATCAAAAAGATACTTTCCGTAGTCCATTATGCGACATACAGGCGGCTCTGCGTTTGGGCTGATCTCTACGAGATCTACGCCAGCTTCATCTGCAAGTTCTTGCGCTTCGCGCAGACTTACAATGCCGATAGTTTCACCGTCTAAACCATTAAGGCGTACTTCTGAAACGCCAACAATGAGCTCGTTAATTCTATTCGCCGCTGCTTTACGCACGTCTGTTTTCTTGATCTTTATGACCTATTCCTCCAACAAATTTAGACTACGGAGCGAAATCTGTTCTTTGACCATGGCGGCAAATTGATCGATTTTGATCTTACCTAGGTCAACACCATCTCTGGTTCGCACCGCGACTTCCCTATTTTCCATCTCTTGATCGCCCACGACCAATAGATAGGGAACACGCCTTAGGGTGTGTTCGCGTATTTTAAAGCCAATCTTTTCATTCCTCAAGTCTTTCGAGGCACGAATTCCCTGATTTTTAAATAATTTGACCACTTCGTCAACATATTCAGACTGTTTATCCGTAATATTCATCACGACCGCCTGAACTGGCGCCAACCAGGTTGGGAACTTGCCTGCGTATTCCTCAATCAGGATACCCAGGAAGCGCTCCAGTGAGCCCAAGATAGCACGGTGGATCATCACAGGTGTCTGACGGCTGTTGTCTTCGGCAACATAGGTCGCACCAAGACGTCCTGGCAATGCATAGTCAAGCTGCACTGTGCCGCACTGCCAAGCTCTGTCTAAGCAGTCATGAAGTGTGAATTCGATCTTAGGACCATAGAAGGCGCCTTCACCCGGAAGGATCTCATACTCGATATCGTTGGCTTTGAGTGCGTCCATCAACGCCTGCTCTGCCCTGTCCCACATGGCATCGTCACCGATACGCTTCTCTGGACGAGTAGAGAGTTTCACCACGATATCGTGGAAGCCAAAGGTCGCGTAGGTGTCGTACACCATCTTGATACAGCCGCTAACCTCTTGCTGCACCTGTTCTTCGGTACAGAAGATATGCGCATCGTCCTGAGTGAAACCACGAACGCGCATCAAACCATGGAGAGAACCCGATGGCTCATTACGGTGACAGCAACCGAACTCCGCCATACGCAGTGGTAGGTCGCGATACGACTTGAGGCCTTGGTTAAAGATCTGCACGTGACCCGGGCAGTTCATCGGCTTAACGGCATACTCACGGTTTTCAGAGTGAGTCGTGAACATCGCCTCGGAATACTTATCCCAGTGACCACTGCGCTCCCACAATACACGATCCATCATCAATGGGCCTTTCACCTCTTGATAGGTGTACTGACCCAGTTTCTGACGAATGAATTTCTCAAGCTCGAGGAACAGGCTCCAACCATCGTTGTGCCAGAACACCATACCTGGCGCTTCTTCCTGCATATGGTAGAGGTCAAGCTGCTTACCTATCTTACGATGGTCGCGCTTAGCCGCTTCTTCAAGGCGAGTCAGGTGCGCCTTTAGGGCCTTCTTATCTGCCCAAGCCGTACCATAGATACGCTGCAGCATCTTGTTATCTGAGTTACCACGCCAGTAGGCGCCGGCGACACTCATCAATTTGAAATGATGACAGAACTTCATGTTAGGCACATGGGGGCCACGACACATGTCGGTATATTCTTCGTGATGATAGAGCGCTGGCTGATCGTCTTTGCTGATGTTCTCATCCAAGATAGCCATCTTGTAGCTTTCACCGCGTGACTCGAAGGTATCGCGGGCTTCTTGCCAGCTCACGACGCGCTTCACCACGTCATAGTTTGTCTTAGCCAATGCCAGCATGCGCTTTTCTAGCTCGGCTACATCTTCCTCGGTCAGCTTGTGGTCGAGATCAACGTCATAGTAGAAACCATTATCGATCACCGGGCCGATGGCCATCTTGGTCTCAGGCCACATCTGCTTAATGGCGTGACCCAGCAGGTGAGCACAAGAGTGACGTAAGATCTCTAACCCTTCATCGTCTTTTGCGGTGATGATTGCCAGTTCGGCATCTGTCTCAATCAGATCGCAAGCATCTTTTAGCTCGCCATTGACGCGGCCTGCGATACAGGCTTTTGCGAGACCAGGACCTATGTCCGCGGCGACATCTAGGGTAGAAACGGCGTTAGCAAACTCGCGCTTGCTGCCATCGGGAAGTGTAATTACAGGCATGTATTATCCTTATCCAGTGGTGACCCCTACGTAGGGCCACTTGGTCATATTGAGAAAAATTTAAGCAACTGAAGCGCAAAACATTACCGGAGTTTTGATCTACTTCAGCGCAGGCCTGTCATTCTAGGGCTGCATCAGGTAAATCGCAAGGCTTAAGGCCGCTGCTAAGGCTTAAATTAGAAACTAGTATGCGATGTGAAGCACACGCGATGGGATCTGTCACCAATTATCCATCTGTATGTCATTTAACAGTCATGGACACTCCCTACTCTAGCCGCCATATCGTTAAGGCTAATTCCCTAAGGAGCCCAACCATGATGAAGCTTATTCTATTAACCGCCCTCTTGTATCAGCCTTTGTATCCCAATGACGGTACACCGGGCGCCTCTATGCTAGAGACTGCTGCGCCGCTCACTGAAGTGCAAACCCTAGGAAGGCAGCCAGTAGGACAGCAGATTGTAGAACAAGAGATAATAAAGCAAACGCCACCATTACCCCTCAATGTCAGTCAACTGGAAGCCGAAATTGCACTTGAGCTCGATAAACAGCTCAAGGCGCTACACGCCGAGCTGTCGCAGCAAGGCACAGAGCAAGCCTTGTTGGCAAGTCAGAGTCGTTAGGTATAAAAACTAACCTAAACGCCTTGATATTTTAAATGCTTAGCCATCTTGTCGCCTTAAGGGGCCATGCTTTTGCTTAACGGGATCATACTATTGCCATGTGAAGAAAAGTCATCCAAGATCCTGTTTAAACACAACTAAGCAAATGGAATGACAATGACCAAGTGGGCACTGGTAACTGGCGGCGCAAAACGTATCGGTCAGGCGATCGTATTAGCCCTGCACGAGAAAGGGTTTAACATTGTGCTGCACTATAATGGCTCCGAGGTCGAGGCCATTGCCCTTGCAGAGAAACTAAACCTTGTTCGGGCTAACTCCTGCCAGACTGTAAAGGCGGATCTCGCCGATGATCTGGGTATAGACACACTCATTCGGCACATTAACGTCCATCGACTCCCGCTTGGGGTTTTAGTTAACAACGCTTCTTTATTTACGCCAGACAATAACCTGAGTGACTGGTCGTCTAGCCAGCGGCTGTTAAACCTTAATCTGCTCTCGCCCTACCTGTTAGCCAGGGCCCTTGGCGATAATCTGGCGCGCCACCAAGGCTGCGTCATCAACCTAGTCGATATTCACGGCGAGCGCCCCTTAAAACACCATGGGCTATACTCTATATCTAAGGCAGGACTACAAATGGCGACCCGCGCCCTGGCACAAGAGTTAGCGCCTAAGATAAGGGTCAATGGGATATCGCCCGGTGCAATACTCTGGCCGTCCAAGAGCGATCAAACCGCTATCGCCAAGGTCACCCAAGCGATCCCTTTGCAGAGAGCTGGCGGGCCCGAGGATATCGCCAATACGGTATGCTTCATCCTAGATAGTCCTTACCTTAATGGTCAGGTGATCGCCATCGATGGCGGTCGCAGCGCAACCGGATATACAGGAGCCGACGGATGAAAATTTTTGATAAAGTGATCTGTTGTCCCCACTGTGGACATCATCAACATATCAACCTAGATATCAGTTGTGGGGATCAGGACTACTACGATGATTGCCGGGTCTGCTGTAATCCCATCCATTTTCGAACCCATATCGATGATTCCCGGCAAAAAATTGAGGTCTATGTCGACTCAGACGATGAGCAATATTATTAGCCTATCAAGACAGACATGCACCAATAGCCTCTCATAGACAACTGATTGAGTGCATGTGCGTGTTAAAGCAAATACACTAGGGCCTGTTTATCTTTCGCGTTCATTTTTGCAGCATTCTGTATCGCTGTTATACAAGGCAGAGCGATTGCAATGTAGTGCACTACATCAATGAGCGATAACACAGTAGAAAAATGATACAGACGCTGCCCACAGGGTTCGTCTTGAGCACGTTCAACGCTTTGTTATTCGGCTTTTATATAGAATAACTATACTTCAAGCCTCATGCCGCGATTTGAACGTGCTCAATTAGAACAAAAATTGTTCTCAAAAGGTCAACAGGCCCTAGCCCAGGCGCTTGGCGAGTACCCGCTCTACCGTATCCACTATGGCCTGAGTCTGACTGTCTATCTCTATGTTGAGCATGGTGCCGACACTGGCTTCGTCTAAGTTGGTGATCTCCAGGGTTTCTGGAATGAGATGCAGCATAAAACCTGACTCACTCACCTCTCCCACGGTCAGACTACAACCATTTACGCCGACGAACCCCTTATAGAGGATGTAGTTCATCCATTTTGGTTCGACTTCGAGACGGATGTCGAAATGGGAGGAGGTATGACTCACCTCGGCCACCCTCGCCTGGGTATGCACGTGACCCGATAACACATGACCGCCTATCTCACTGCCATAGGTCAATGAACGTTCGATATTGACTTTGCTACCTACCGACAGATTGGCCAAATTGGTCAACCTTAATGTCTCTTCCATTACATCGAAAAACACCCTATCATCAGCCATTTCGGTAACGGTCAGACAGACACCGTTATTGGCGACACTTGCACCCCGCTGCAAGTTTTCCTTCAGGTGTAATGGCATCGCAATTTCGATTGTATTAAGACCATCTTTTTTATGAATAGCCACCACTTTACATGTGGCTTGAACAATACCTGTAAACATTTTTTACTCTCTGCATTAAGGCGTTTTCATGAATCAATTCGGCTTTCAAGCCAAAAAGCTCGTCCATCTCGCTTTGCCTGTGCTCATCGCTCAGGTCACCCAAACCATGATGGGTTTTATCGATACCGTCATGGCCGGACGGGTCAGCGCTTTGGATATGGCCGCGGTGGCCATCGGTGGCAGTCTTTGGCTGCCGGCACTCTTATTTGTACAGGGCTTGCTGGTAGCCTTTACCCCGGTATTTGCCAGCCACCATGGCGCCGATAATCAAAACGCCATACGGCCAATGGCCTATCAGGCTGCCTATATTGCCATAATCGGCGCCGCTGTTGTCATCGCCTTTCTGCTTTTTGCGCCACAGATCTTTAAATTAATGGGTTTATCTGCCGATCTTGCAGAACTGAGCATCCGTTATCTTCATGGCTTTGCCTGGGGCGTGCCCGCCTTCGTCCTGTATCAGGTGTTGCGTGGCTGCAGCGAAGGGATCTCCTACACGCTGCCAACCATGGTGATAGGTTTCGTTGGCTTGGCGGTGAACATTCCGGCCAACTATATCTTCATCTATGGCCATTTAGGCGCGCCAGCGATGGGTGGTGCCGGCTGTGGCCTTGCAACGGCGTTGGTGTTCTGGGCCATGTTCATTACCATGATCATCTATATGCAACTCCATAAACGCTTCGCAGCCTTAGCTCCCTTAAGTGCTTTCCACCTGCCAGATCTGGCCACTATGAAGAAGATGACCAAGCACGGCATGCCCATCGCCATGGCACTGTTTTTCGAGGTCAGCCTCTTTGCCATCATCGCGCTCTTGCTCGCACCTTTGGGCGCCGACGTCGTGGCTGGCCATCAGATAGCGCTCAACTTCTCATCAATCGTGTTTATGCTGCCGCTCTCTATCGGTATCGCGGTCTCAATTCGGGTTGGCTACTATCTGGGACAAGATAAGGCTGAAATCGCTAAACTGGTGACTAAAGTAGGTCTGATTATCGCCTTTAGTCTGGCAGCCTGCACAGCGGTTTTCACTGTGGTGTTTCGCACTCAGATCGCGCTGCTCTATAACCAAAACCCAGAGGTAGTTGCCTTAGCGAGTAGCCTGATGTTCCTGGCCGCCCTGTATCAGTTGTCTGATTCGGTACAAGTTGTCACGGCAGGCGCCCTGCGGGGTTACCACGATACCCGTAGCGCCTTCTACATTACCCTGGTCTCCTATTGGGCCATCGGCATGCTAATGGGTTACCTCTTGGCAGAGACCGACCTCTTGGTGCCAGCTATGGGGGCGCACGGTTTCTGGATTGGCTTGATTGCCGGCCTCACCAGTGCGGCGCTGCTTTTTGCCTTAAGGCTGAAGCATATTCAAAAGCACCCAAAGCGACTCGCCTTGGTCGAGCAGTCCGTTAATCACTCAGATTTATAGCCGTTATAAAAACCGCCAAGGTGATGTTTAACTCTATAATCATCATCTTGGCTAATGCGTTGGTCTTAAGCTTTGCCGAATTTACCGCCGCTTTGGCGTTAAATAGATCAAGTTGCACATCAAATCACCGCTTGATTGAAAAATTACGATTTTTTGCTTGCAACTCACCTTACATCCCTCGTAATATAGCGCTCGTTCGCTGGCCGACTGGTCGTGAACGGTAAAACAGTACAACCGTAGCTCAGTTGGTTAGAGCACCACCTTGACATGGTGGGGGTCGGTGGTTCGAATCCACTCGGTTGTACCAATTTTACAAGAGATAGCAGTACAACCGTAGCTCAGTTGGTTAGAGCACCACCTTGACATGGTGGGGGTCGGTGGTTCGAATCCACTCGGTTGTACCATCTTGTAAAATAGAGAACAGCCAGCGCAAGCTGGTTTTTTTTATGCCTGTCGCCTACTCAGCCCTGTCTTTGACCAGCTCTGCCCCGTTTCAGTCACTCGCAACCTAGCCTACTTTGCACTAACCATTACCACAATCGGTTCACCCCCAGTAAAAGTTTGATTGTCGGCAAGATCGATAATACTCACCTTGGTCTTCACCCTATTGGCGATAGAGGAGTGACGCTCGAGGAAGAGATAACTTTGCTGCGCCTGATATTTATGAGAGAACTGCGCCAGACTCAGGCCATTACAGGAAATACTGTTCACACCAAAGCGCATGTTATGGTCATAGTTAACCAATTTGCGTTTTAGCGCCGAACTGTTGTCGCTACCCGCCGCAATACAGATCTTGGTCTCGACACTATTGTCTTGTGCCACAAATTGATAGTGAGGATTGGTATGAGTGGCGACCGCCGAGGTTTCGCTTAAAACCTGCGGCGAACTCAAGGCTAAGCCAACCGCCGTAACGGCCACACCGATAGAAAAAACGCCCCTGTTTTCATGTTGAACTCCTTGAGCCGTTAAGAAAAACGGCACTGTGACGTCAGGATGTTACTGATTAAGTGAGGCGACGCCTAAATTGACGCAAAAAACCAGCCTCGCCAAATCAGCCCATCTCAAGTAAAGCCTAAAAGTGTCGACAAGGTTGTTAACCCTTGATGTCAAAGTGTTGCAAGCTGTGTAGTGGCCTAGAGCTAACGTTTGGATGGGGCTTATCCTACTAAAATCCTAGAGAAAAAAAGTACAACTGAGTTACACTGTCCCTTGGCGAGTGACAACAGGAGCCGGGAATGAGCCAGCGTACATTACACACCCTATTTAAACCTAAGTCGGTGGCCATCATAGGTGCCTCCAATGGCGCCAAACGTGCCGGTAATGTGGTGATGCGTAACCTACTGTCTAGCGGGTTTTCTGGGCCTATCATGCCGGTGACGCCTAAATATGAAGCCGTGATGGGCGTCTTGGCCTATCCCAATATCGAAGCCCTGCCCCTTAAGCCAGATCTAGCCATCATCTGCACTGCGGCCAGCCGTGTACCCGCCATCGTCGAACGACTCGCTCAATTTGGTTGTAAGGTGGCGATCATCAATGCCTCGGGCATGGCCAACCAACTCGATGAAGAGGGCCAAAACCTGTTAACCCTGACACGCGCCCATGCCAAACGCTATGGCATGCGCATCCTCGGCCCTAACAGCCTGGGGATGATGTTGCCTAATTTGGGACTCAATGCCAGCCTGGCACACACCAGCGCCCTGCCCGGCAAAATCGCCTTCGTGTCACAATCTGCCGCCATCTGCACCACAGTGCTCGATTGGGCCAACAATAAGGGGATTGGTTTCTCCTCCTTTATCTCCCTGGGAGATGCCACCGACATCGATTTCGACGAGCTGCTGGACTTTCTCGGTCGAGACTCACGCACCACGGCTATCATGCTTTACATAGACTCGGTTAACGAGAAACGTCATTTCCTCTCGGCCGCCCGCGCCGCCGCGCGCAATAAGCCCATATTAGTGATCAAATCGGGTCGCAGCCTTGAGGGCACCACGGCCGCTAAGCTCCACACCGGCGGTGAGGTGGGAAACGACGCCGTCTACGAGGCCGCGTTTAGACGCGCGGGTATGCTGAGGGTCAACGATCTGGTGGAGCTGTTTGCCGCCGTTGAAACCCTGGCCCATTCAGCGCCGTTGCAGGGTGAGAGGCTCGCCATTCTCACTAATGGCGGCGGCCCCGCCGTGCTGGGGTTAGATCAACTCATCTTGGGCGGCGGTAAGGCAGCTACACTGGACGATGATACCTTCGATAAGCTCAATGCCTTGTTACCCGATACCTGGTCGGGACAAAACCCAGTGGATATCGGCGGCGATGCCGATGCGAAACGTTATACCCAGAGCCTGGACATCTTGATGAATGACGATGTCGCCGATGCCATCTTGGTGTTGCACTCCCCCTCGGCTCTCGGAGATAGCATAGAGATAGCCAACAGCATCGTTGAGCTAGTATCCAAACATCCAAGGCGTCACAAGGTCAATGTGCTCACCAACTGGAGCGGTGAAGATTCGGCCTATCAGGCGCGAAAACTCTTTAATCGCGCCGGGGTGCCCACCTATCGCACCCCAGAGGGCGCAGTCGGTGCCTTCATGCACATGGTCGAATACAGGCGTAACCAAAAGTTACTGCAGGAAGTGCCGCAATCTATACCGGATAATATCCCAACCGATGCGCAGTTGGCCCGCTCGCTACTGCAACAGGCGATTGATGCAAACAAGCAGGTTATCGAGACTCACGAA
The DNA here is from genome assembly GCF_022398425.1 of Shewanella sp. Isolate7. NCBI lineage: Bacteria > Pseudomonadati > Pseudomonadota > Gammaproteobacteria > Alteromonadales > Shewanellaceae > Shewanella > Shewanella sp. Isolate7. The sequence continues at coordinate 38,707 of NZ_JAKEVJ010000043.1, forward strand.
GCTAGCGCCATACTTAAAGCCTATGGGTTAAACACCATAGAGACACACTTTGCCGCCAGCGCTGAGCGCGCCGCCGAGATCGCCGAGCAGATAGGCTATCCCGTCGCCCTCAAGGTGCAATCGCCGGATATTCACCATAAATCCGACGTGCACGGCGTCACGCTCAACCTCACCTCCCACCAGGAGGTGTTGCAGGCCGCCGATGCCATGGTCGGCCGGGTGCACTCGCTCAACCAGGACGCCGACATACAGGGACTTATCGTACAGAAGATGGCCCTAACCGCCGGCACACAGGAGATCCGCGTCGCCGTTACCCATGATCCTGTGTTTGGTCCGGCGATCTTACTCGGCGAAGGTGGCTCCGAATGGCAACCCACCACAGATGCGGCGGTTGCATTGCCGCCACTGAACATGACGCTGGCTCGCTACATGGTGATCCAGGCGCTGAAAAACCATAAGCTAAAGGACAGGCACCTGCCTCTGGGCTTAGACATGAACGCCCTGTGTGTCATGCTGACTCAGATCTCGCATCTCATCATAGATTGCCCAGAGATTGCGGGCTTAGATCTCAACCCAGTGCTGTGCGCCGGCGAGCAGATCACCCTATTGGATGTGAATATTCAACTTAACGCCAATGCCCAGGACACCCCAAATCGCTTAGCCATCTGCCCCTATCCTAAGGAACTAGAGGAACACGCGGTATTGAAGAATGGTCTTAAGATCATGCTCAGACCGATACTGCCCGAGGATGAGCCCAAACACCTGGCCTTCGATAACTCTCTCTCCGACGAAGACAGGTATAAACGCTACTTTGGCGTGCGTTCTAAGATGACCCACGAAGAGATGGCGGTACTCACCCAAATTGACTATGCCCGGGAGATGGCCTTCATCGCCACCACCAAGGGAGCCGACGGCGACGATATTACCCTGGGAGCGGTCAGGGCCTCCATCGATCCGGATAATACCGAGGCTGAGTTTGCCATGGCGGTACGCAGTGACCATCAGGGGATCGGTATAGGTAAGCTGCTGCTGGAAAAATTGATCGCCTACTACAAGGCCAATGACACTGAGCTGCTGACCGGCTTCACCATGTTTGAAAACCGCAACATGGCAAGCCTGGCCAAAAAATTGGGCTTTAGCGTAACCTTCGACATGGAAGAGCACCTGATCAAGATGGACATGCCCCTCAAGCCGAAACAGGACTAAGTAGTGTTTCCCGGGATTAGCTAACCGTAAGGTGTTAACAAAGCTAACCTTTTACGCAATTTCGGCCGGACGACTTGGCTCTGTATAATGCCTCGTCGGCGCGCACGATATAGGACTCTCTGTCATCGTCCTGGCGCAGTGTCGACACGCCGATAGAGACGGTGATCGCCCCTAAGGAAAGCTTGTTGTCTTTGCCTATGCTCAGATGGCGCTCGGCAATACGGGAACGCAGTTGTTCAGCCACCACCATGGCTCCCGAGTGGTCGGTATCAGGCAGCAAGATCACAAACTCCTCACCGCCATAGCGCGCCACAAAGTCGTCCCCCTTCACCCCCTGTTTTAATGCGAGGGCTATGTAGGCCAGTACCTTATCGCCCACCAGATGACCATGGGTATCGTTGAACTGCTTAAAATTATCGATGTCGACCAGCAGCAGGCTGCTAAGGCGCTGCTCACGTCTAAATTGCTGGATGTGCGCCAGTACCTCTTCGTCGAAGGCGCGGCGATTACGCAGCGAGGTCAGCTGATCTGTCATCACTGCGATATTAAGATCTTCCATCTCGGCCTTTAAGGCGGCGACCTCCTGATTCATCGTCTTCAGATTCGCTTCCATCTCGCGATTACTGGTAACCACCTGAGACACCTCTTCGGCCAGGGTGTCGACCAGGCGCTCGAGCGTCTGGGGATCTGGGTCCTGGCTGATGTTCTGCTGGAAAGTGGTCAGGCTTAAGTTAAATTGCGCCGTGCCGGCAGTCACCTCGGATAGGCGAGTCATAAAGTTATTGATCAGGATCTGTGTCTCAATCTGCACATTCTCGATCACCTCTGGCGATTGCTCTCGAATAAAGCTGTTATAGAGACCGGCATTAACCTCGGCCGTAAAAGCGGCACGACTCGCTACTAGGCTGTCGATGGCACGTTTGAGATCTAAATTGACACCGCGAAAATACTCATACCAAACGGCATAGTTACCTGGGGTCACAGGAATATTGAGTTCGGACATGCGCGGAACCGCATGACGAAGAATTTTAGCGGAAAGTTCGGTTTCAGTGATTTGTTTAGCCAAATTCATAGAGATTTTCGCCATTGATATTATTAGAGAAACACTAGCGCACATTAGGCGCCTTCATTTGCGTAACACCATGAATGAAGGCGCAATCTCTACAATAACGAAAATCTTAAGCCTTATCAGCTCTTTTTGTTGTTTTTATGTTGCAAAGCCACTATTTTCGTTCGGCAAGTTGCAAACATATCCATCTCCTTGCGGTAGACCTCGGTCGACACGTTCATCAAGCCTAATAGACTTGAGAAGAGATTATCATGTGAAAAACCGCCCTTACCCGCAAGATCGCGCAGACACTGCTTATCCAGTCCGTTCTCGACAGCAAAGTCCGGCGAGATCCAGGCCAGCATAGGGATCTTGATCTGCTCATCCGGCGCGATAGCATAGGGCGCGCCATGAAGGTACATGCCACTCTCTCCTAGCGACTCGCCGTGGTCCGACAGGTACAGCAAGGCGGTATCCGCATTATCCTCTTGAGCTTCCAGGCGTGAGATCACCTGGGCGATGATATAGTCTGAATATAAGATGGTGTTGTCATAGGTATTCATCAGCTCTTCATCGCTACAATTTTGAATGTCGCTACGCTGACAATCGGGCACAAACTTGCGATGGGCCTCAGGATAACGCAAATAATAGGTCGGGCCATGTGAACCTATGATATGCAGCACGATAAGCGTATCTTGAGCTATCCCTTGCGCAAGGCGTTTATCGAGTTCGTTAAGCAGCACCTGATCGTAGCAATAGTGACCGTCACAAAGCGCCGGATCGCTGTTAAGTTCGATATTGATGTGTTTAACGCGATCGCACACTCCCTTACATCCACTGTCATTATCCAGCCAATCCAGCGAAACACCGGCATGGTCCAAGACATCTATAACTGTATCCTGAGCCTGCGCCCGACGCGCATCATAATCTTCTCTGTCCATGCTTGAGAACATACAAGGCAGCGACACCGCGGTGGCCGTGCCACAGGACTCGGTATTTCTAAAGGGGATCATATCAAAGGCCTTGGTATGGGCGTTGGTCGGCTTATCATAGCCATAGTATTCATAGTTATGTGCCCTGGCAGTCTCGCCTACCACTACCACCACTAAATTAGGCTTGCCGTTCTCATCTATAGTGAGGTTCTTGGCGTCTTGGCCCTGGACCTTATACACCAAAGGCTCTTGGAAATAGTTTACCTTCACATACTTGATCATCGAACCTATGGCATAGGTGGGCACTATGTAGCGCTTCATCTGATCGTTGTTGCGACCGAAGGATACGTAGTTTTGATAGTAAAAGAAGCCGATCACCGCGATACCGGCGAGCATGGCAAACATGAAGGCGACTTTATGCAGGAGTTCTTTCACGAAAGGCTTGTAAACAATATCGGCCTTAAAGATCAGCAGCGCCGGCAGCAGTCCGGTCAGGATAAAGTTCAAAATCGACGACCAGTTGAGATAGGTTAACGCCTCGGCACTGTTGGTTTGCACGGTATTTTCGATCATGCCGTAATCAAACACTACGCCATACTGCAGCGCGGCGAAAAACACGCTAGAGGAGATCAGCGTAACGATAATAAAAAACGGCTTGAGCAGGTACTTAACCGTAAAAAGCGAAAAGATGAAACTTAACGCGAAGATAAGAAATAAGGGTATGGTGGCGATGAAGAGGTAGTTTACCTCGGCCTGGTTCGTTATGCCCTGCTGGACGATACCGAATAGCGGAATGTTAAACACACAAACATAAAATAAGGCGGTGATCAGCGTAAACTGGTTCGCCGATAGAGTTTTAACGCGTGACAGCACTGAGTGTTCTCTCTGTAAATAAACGAAAAATCACGTTCAAAAAACTAACCTAGTCGCCCAATCGAAGGGCCTGCTAATCATTTGGTCACTGCACTCTTCATGTTTAGATTTCAGCACTAAATCGCTATTAGTTATGAATCATTAGTCATGAAGTATTAGTCATGAGACGAGTCATACTCAGAGCGGATGGCGAGTTTCAAAATAGCAGTGACGCAAAAATGTAGCGACGATATTACCAGCCAACACCCTGCCACACAAATGTAATTGTTTTTACGGGCATACACCAGGCAGGGCTACTTATGTCAACAACCATGAGTATTAAGGAAACTGCGAACAAGTCCTGCAATTTAGGTATAGAGCGAGGTTTTGAGCGGCCCGCCTGATTTTTGAACGCTAASTGTTCAATTTTGGCCAACATACTGCCGTTTTACGCCGAATTTCGACCTAATTCCAGGCAGTTCCCGGATTTCAGACAGATCTTGGCTGTCGTCGTAACATCTGGTCTACTTTAAACAGGTTCGCCAAGGTGAATAGCATGGCTAACTGTGAGTCATTTTTCGTCAGCCCTTTATAGCGTGCTTTGATAAAGCCGAACTGACATTTGATGATCCGAAACGGGTGTTCTACCTTCGCCCGAATGCTGGCTTTTAAATACTCGATGTTGATGGCGGTTTTATTCTTGCGGGGATGCTTCTTCAGCGCCCGAACTTTGCCGGGACGCTCTGCTATCAGCCATTCCACATTAGTATCTTTCAGCTCTTCGCGTTTTTCYGCGCCTTGATAACCAGCATCACCAGAGATGAATTCCTCGTCGCCATGCAACAGATTTTTCAACTGGTTCAAGTCATGTTCATTGGCGGCGGTWGTCACCAGCGTATGGGTGAGGCCACTCTTTGCATCCACGCCAATGTGAGCTTTCATACCGAAGTGCCATTCATTGCCTTTTTTAGTCTGATGCATGTCCGGGTCACGTTCATTCTTTTTATTTTTAGTGGAGCTGGGTGCTTGAATAATCGTGGCATCTACCAATGTTCCTTGCGTCATCATCACACCGCAATCCGACAGCCATTGATTGACCGTTTGGAATAACTTACGAGTGGATGCATGTCCGGGTCACGTTCATTCTTTTTATTTTTAGTGGAGCTGGGTGCTTGAATAATCGTGGCATCTACCAATGTTCCTTGCGTCATCATCACACCGCAATCCGACAGCCATTGATTGACCGTTTGGAATAACTTACGAGTGAGTTTGTGTTTTTCCAGCAAGTGCCGGAAATTCATAATGGTAGTGCGGTCAGGAATGGCTTTATCCAGTGACAGTTGTRCAAACTGACGCATCGAAGCAATCTCGTAAAGCACATCTTCCATCGCCTCATCACTCAGACTGTACCATTGCTGCATACAGTGAATGTGGAACATCGTTTCCAGGGGATACGGACGACGACCATTGCCCGCTTTTGGATAAAAGGGCTCAATCACTTCCAGCAGTTGAGTCCATGGTAATAGGTTGTCCATCCGAGATAAGAAAATCTCTTTACGGGTCTGGCGGCGCTTGCTGGAAAACTCACTATCGGCAAAAGTTAACTGTTGGCTCATGGGCGGTAATGGCTGTGATTTACTATGTAGCTATGATCTCACATCAGGGACTTATTCGCATCTTCCATCGTTTCCAGGGGATACGGACGACGACCATTGCCCGCTTTTGGATAAAAGGGCTCAATCACTTCCAGCAGTTGAGTCCATGGTAATAGGTTGTCCATCCGAGATAAGAAAATCTCTTTACGGGTCTGGCGGCGCTTGCTGGAAAACTCACTATCGGCAAAAGTTAACTGTTGGCTCATGGGCGGTAATGGCTGTGATTTACTATGTAGCTATGATCTCACATCAGGGACTTATTCGCATCTTCCTTAGCTTTAATCAGCGAAATACTAATACGAATATCACTATTAGAACTATAGTCCTCACTCGAGAATGCTGAAGCTTTCAATAAGGTCAAATCGAAGAGATGGAATAACTCGGTGTAAACACGCTTTTGGCCTTCGAAATCAGGGATGATTTCGCAGAGCATCCAAGGATGGACTTGCTGCGTGCCAAAAGCGTGTTTGCACATTAGCCTGCCGCAGGCAATTGATACACCATGCTGTTTTGGTTAAAGCATGCCTTTCAAATACGAAATCGGGTAGATGTTCTAAAAGGAAACTTTAAGAAAGCGTCATTAGGCTGGCTGCTAACCAGCCTAGGTCAGAGTAACCAGCCTAGGTCAGAGCAATCAGCCTGAGTCAGAGGGACTGGCCTAGTACCTCAGTCAACACCCTTTGCCAATTCTCCTCCATGATCTTGGCGCGATCGCTGCTGCTAAATCCGGCGTGGGATAGGGCGGTGTCGATGCGCTCCATGCGCTCGATATGGTTAAGTGCTGGGATCACCACGTGCCGAGGTTCGTGGTCGAAGCCAAGTACCCCGCGGGCGCGCAGGCTGTGCCACCACTCGACATATTGCTTCACCCCTTCGCCGTTGTCGTTGCCCAGCTTGAGCAGATTTTCATGACCTCGCAGCGGATAGTCGTTGGCAATCGCCACGGCATCTATGCCGCCTACCTTGACTACATGCTTGAGCTGCGCCAGGTAGTGCTCAGTGGTGGGTGTGTGATCGGTGGTGAGCCAGAAGGTCATCATGAAGACGCCGAACAGGCCGCCGGTGTCGGCGATAGCCTTAATCACCGCATCGGGTGAGCAGCGGGCGTGATTGACGATGGCGCGCACGGCGCCGTGGCTCTGTACTATCGGGGCGCGGCTGGCCTTGGCCGTGTCGAGCGCCGATTGAGGGCTGGAGTGGCTGACATCGATCAGCATCTTCTTGCTGTTGAGCTTATCGATCAGCTGATGGCCAGCCTGTGTCAGCGGCAGGTCGAGCCCCTGCTTGCCATCGTTGTCCAGGGCGCCGCCGCTGAATAGGTTACCGTAGTGGTGGGTGAGCTGCAGTACCCGTAGGCCGCGCTCGTAAAACTCATCCACCTGGTTGAGATCTTGCCCTATGCTCTGCTCGACGCAGTCAGCCCCCTGGATCTGGAAGAAGACGGCGGTGCGGCCGCTTTCGTGGGCGGTCTGAATATCTTTGGCGCTGCGCCCCAGTATCAGCTTGTCTGGGTTGGCATTGACCCGCTCTAAGGCCTCGCCGATGCTCTTGACGCAGGCATTGTAGGTGCGCTTGTAGTTGGTGGTGCCGTCGGCCTGTTCTATGGCCTCGATGGCGGAGATATCACACAGATAGGCATCGAGCTTTGAGGCGTGAAGATCGGCTAAATCTTCGGGCAGAAAAGAGAGGCCATCGATATAGAGGGGCTTCCCTGCGGTTTTTGCCCAGCCATTCAGGGGCGATAACTGAGTTAACAAGCCTGCTGCGGCCAAGGCTTTGAGTAGCTGACGTCGCTGAATTTCTACAGGCATATTGCGCTCCCTTATGATGATCCCGGCAAACTAATATGAATTAAGTTGCTGATACTAACATCAAAAGAGTGAACCGTGGAGCGCTGGGCGACACTCATGGCCATCGTTGTGACCATGAGTGCCTGCCTGGGATTAGGCTAAGTGCGCGGCAATGGCCTTACCGACTGCGCCTGCACTGGCGGGGTTTTGTCCCGTGATAAGCCTGTCATCCTCGATGACAAAAGCGTTCCAGGGTTGCACCTTGTTATAGCGCTTGGCACTGCGGGTGAGGGCTTCTTCGAGCAGGAAGGGGATTTTATCGATAGTACCGTAGTCGACTTCTTCTTCGCGGGTAAAGCCGGTGACAGACTTATTGGCAATGAGCTTTTGGCCTGTGCTCAAGGTGATGGGGAGCAGGCCAGCAGGCCCATGACAGACCGCGCCTATGACGCCGCCATTTTCGTAGTGCGCCGCACTGAGACGAGCAACCTCTTGGTTATGGGCTAAATCTGACAATAGACCAAATCCGCCGGGGTAGTAGATGGCGCCGTATTCTTGGATGTCGATCTGTGAGGCTGGAATGGTGTTGTTGACCCGGCTGATGAAAGCGGCGTCTTGCAGCATAGAGGCGTTAATCTCATCGCCTTCGATATCTGTGCCATACAGTGGTGCCTTGCCGCCGTTAATTGAAACCAGGTCATAATCCAACCCTGCGGCTAACAGCTCATGCAGGGCGTGGGTGAGTTCAGGGGCAAAGGTGCCGTTGGCCTCATCGGTACCGCCTAGGGTCGCGTGGTTTGTCAAATAGATAAGTACTTTTTTCATGATGCAATGTCTCTGTTACTGAAAGTGGACTCATTGTAATCCTTCCCTTGTGTGGCGATAATCCTGCTTAATGGCAAATTAATATTGTTATATAGCAATAATGGTGATTCATGGACAGCTTTGAGGGTATTGTCGAATTTATAGCGGTTGCCGAGTCTAACGGTTTCTCTGCGGCGGCTCGTCAACTGGGACTTTCTACCAGTCATGTCAGTCGTCAGGTGGCAAGACTCGAGGCGCGTTTGGGCTGCGCCCTGTTTGCGCGTACTACGCGCAGTGTCAGTCTGACTCAGGCCGGGCAGGGCTATTATCGTCAGTGTCAGAATCTGTTGGTGGGACTTAGGCAAGCGAATGAGGAGGTGACCCAGCAGCAGTTGCAGCTAAGCGGTACGCTGAGAGTCAGTGCCGCAGGTGCCTTTGCTGAGCAGTATATTGCGCCGGTATTGATTGACTTTGCAAGGCAGCATCCAGCGTTGACGATAGAGATGGACTTCAATAGTCGTATGGTCAATTTTGTCGAAGACGGTATCGATTTCGCCATTCGTTTTGGGGCGCTTAAAGATTCGGGGCTGGTGGCGCGTAAGCTGGCGAATCGAGACATGATGGCCGTGGCCAGTCCTCAGTATCTGGCTGAGTTTGGTATTCCCAAGACGCCGCAGGATCTTAGACTGCATAGCTGCATCATCTCGAACAATGATCACTGGCTGTTCCAGCAAGGGGATGGCGAGCTGAGCATCAAGGTCGAGGGACGTTGGCGCAGTAATAATGTGCCTGCCGTGATTGCGGCGGCAGAGCAACACCTGGGTATCGCCTACCTGCCCAAGAGTAGCTTTATTGTGCCGCTAGCCAAGGGCAGTCTGGTACCTGTATTGTCCTCATACTGGAATCGGGGGATCACCAGCTGGATTGTCTATCAAAATCGTCGTTTCTTGCCGATGCGGGCGCGGATGGCTATTGACCATCTGTTAGCACACTTTGCCGATTGGCAGGAGTGATTCACCGCACCGCCATCGCATTCCAAAACAGGGCGAAGCTGGCGCTGCGTTCATGCTCTTGCTGCCAGCGCTCGGGATGATCGGCGAAGTAGCGGGTGGCGGCCAGGTACTGGCCGTGACAGTTGTCCAGCATCAGATCCTGGGGGAAATCGGCCAGCAAGCCTTGCGCCTGGCCCTGGCGGATGAGCGCGCCGATGAAACCTAAGATGCTGTGCATCGCCTGATCGCGTACCGACTGCTCGACTGTTGGCGACATAGAATAGAGCTGAAAAAAGGCCTGTTTCATCGGGTTGTCTATGGCCCAACTGAGCGCGGCAATCCAGAGTTGCTCGGCATCTTGCTTGAGATCGCCACGTTTATTTACCGCAGATTGTATCGCGTCGGCAAACTCCTGCTTGACGCTGAGAAACAGCTGCTCAAGCAGCTGCTCCTTTGAGGGGAAGTGGTGAAACAGGGTGCCAGTTGCTACCCCCGCCTCCCGTGCTATGGTGGCGGTGCTGGTGCCATGAAAGCCCTGACTGACGAAGAGTTGTAGGGCGGTATCCAGGATGGCCTGTTTCTTGGTGCGTTTGCTACCGGCTGTCATCTGCGGCGACCCTTAGCGTAAAAATAGCTTCATCAGCATACGCTGTATGGCTGTGCCATAGGGTGGGTGCACCAGCTTGCCCGTGTTCAGCTTGCCGCGGCTTAGTATGGTCTTGGCGTGGCTAAAGGTGAGGAAGCCCTCTCTGCCATGGTAGTGACCCATGCCCGAAGGGCCTATGCCGCCAAATGGCGCATCGTCCGCTGCCACATGAAATACGGTATCGTTGATGCAGACACCGCCCGAGTGGGTCTGGTTGAGTAGTCGCTCTTGGGTATCTGTATCGAAGCTCATGATGTAGAGCGCAAGCGGACGAGGGCGATCGTTTACATACTCTATAGCCGACTCCAGGCTGTCATATTCTATGATGGGCAGCAGTGGGCCGAAGATCTCCTCCTGCATCACCCGCATCTGTTCGTTTACCCCGGTTATCAGCTGCACCGGCAGTTTGCGGCTGCCGGGCGCCATGGTTTCGCCGCTGGTGGGGGTGACCCTGGCGCCGAGTTCGATGGCATCTTGCAGTACCGCCTGCAGGCGGTCGAACTGGCGTAGGTTGATGATGGCGCCGTAGTCCGGGTTCTGACCTATCTCACCATACATCTGCTTGAAGCGTCTGATGAAGGCCTGCACGAAGGCCTCGCTCTGCCCCTTGGGGAGCAGCACATAGTCGGGGGCGACACAGATCTGTCCGGCGTTGAGGCACTTGCCGTAGATCATACGCTCCACGGCGGTATCCAGCGGCATATCCGGGGCGATGATCACCGGTGACTTGCCACCGAGCTCCAGGGTGACCGGGGTGAGGTTGTCGGCGGCGGCGCGCATCACATGGCGGCCAACCGTAGTGGAGCCGGTAAACAGCAGGTGATCGAAGGGCTGCGCCGAGAAGGCGGCGGCGACCTCGGCCTCACCCTCGACTACGGCCACCTGGGTCTCGTCGAAAATCTCGGCCAACATCTGCTTGAGTGCCTTGTTGGTCTCTGGGGTGAATTCAGACAGCTTGAGCATGGTGCGGTTACCGGCGGCCAGCGCTGTGATGAGGGGGCCGATGGAGAGCATCACGGGAAAGTTCCACGGCACTATGATGCCGACCACACCCAGGGGCTGATACTGCACCTGTACCTTGGCGGGCGCCAGCAGTATGCCGGCGTGACGTCGGCTCGGCTTCATCCAGCCTTTAAGCTTCTTCAACGTGTAGTTGATGTTGTTGACACAGGGCATGATGTCTGAGATACGGCTGTCATCAGTTGATCTGTGGCCATAGTCGGCATTGAGTGCCGAGACTATTGCCTCTTGATGACTTAGCAGCGCCTGTTTGAGGGCGATAAGCTGTGCCTCACGCGCCTGCCGCGAGGGGGCGCCCTGGGCTCTGAAGCTGGCCTTCTGTTTCGCCAGCAGTTGGTTGAGGCCTTGGCCGATATCGAGGTTGGCGGGCATATTCATGGTGCTTATCCTTATACCAATCGTAATAAATAATTGATCATGCTAGCTTGCTAAAACACTCGATAACTGTATGAGTATTTTTGATTGCAGAATAACTACTTACCTAAAAATCCTGCTTGGTTCTCAAGGTTTTTTGCTGCGCTGTTTCTGATCACATACTGACCGTGATTGCTATTACTCGTTAGGGCGCTAGGCGCCTCTGCTTTATCTGCCTTCAAGCCTCCTGAGGTGGTGAAGGATGGGAAATTACAAAAAAAACCGACTGATTAGTCGGTCCAATGTTAGAGGGTTAAATCGCTCGGGTCAAATATTGTTCGATGACGGCGAAAAGTGTGATCTTGATCAAGCGGGTGAAAGGGCTGGAAATCTAAAATGAAGAAGGCACTTTTAGGCTGGATTAGAGGAGCTTGATATGAGCATAAACCTGCATGGTATCGCCATAGGCATAGAGCGCAGTCAGGAGAATTTTTACCTGGCCTTCAAGGCCGTTGGCAAGTTAACCCACGAAGATTATCAGCAGATGACGCCCCTGCTGGAGTCGGCCCTGGCGGGTATAGAGGCGCCCGAAATCGTGGCCCTCATCGATATCACAGAGCTCGATGGCCTGTCGCTGCACGCCGTCTGGGATGACCTTAAGCTGGGATTGAAACATGGTAAGGAGTTTAAGCGGGTGGCCATCATAGGCGCTGGCGATCTGCAGCAGTGGGCGACCCGGGTCGCTAACTGGTTCACTCCGGGCGAGTTCAGGTTTTTCGAGGATAAACGCGACGCGCTCGAGTGGCTGTGTTGATGGCTTATCGCGGGGGGCATATGCAGTGGAAGCTGAGGCTGCTTACAGCATCTTGCCAAGCCCTGTTACCAACGGGAATAGATGACGAGAAGGGCCTGCAATATAAGCGATTTCTGTCAAGCCTGTGTCAATTTTATCCGCTATGCTTAAGTAAAAAGAGAATGCCGATAGCGTTGGGGCCTGTTGGCCTTTCCTGTTTGTTTTTGAGGTAGTTTGTAGGCGTTTAATTAAAGGCGGAGTCAGTGAGGTTATTTTGCTACGCCAATCTGTGATAACGCAGGAGAAATGTCCTACAAGGGCTGCTTAGAAGGGGCCTCTAAATGGCTCGCGTGGTCGGCGAAATGTGTCTAGAGAGAACAGAAAATAAACCTGAAAGCGTAATAGGTCCTTAAGGAGTAACAGATGAGAAGTGGTCAAATTTTGTGCCCGACAGATTTTTCTGAAACGGCTTCCCATGCCCTGTCTTACGCCATCGAGATGGCCAATCTGTATCAGGTGGGATTTCGCTTACTCCATGTGGCCGAGCAGCCGATGGGGGATGAGAACTTTCAGATCCTCGCCATCACGCCGGAAGAGCTTGCCCAGTCGATGGAAGATGCCGCCGCCGAGAAGATGAAGTCCTTGCTGGCCAAGCTCGATAGCAAGTTACCTATCGAGACCATGATACGTCGTGGCGATCCCACCACAGAGATCTTAGCCGAGGCCGAAGAGAGTAATGTCGGCATGGTAGTGATCGCCAGCCATGGCCGTAAAGGTTTGTCTCATTTTCTGCATACCAATGTGGCAGAGGCGGTGACGAACCGCGCCAAGTGCCCAGTGCTTGTCGTCAAATAGTGCTGGTTTCTAAGCTGGCCTTCGGCCGATGGCTGAGGGTGCAGCCTGGTTGTCGTGTCTGTGACAGAGGGAGACGAGCGCCTGATTTGAGGAGGTGAATATGCGTACCCGTCAAATATTATGCCCAACGGATTTTTCCGAGACGGCATCACATGCCTTGAGTTATGCCATCGAGATGGCGACGCTATATGGCGTGGATCTGCGTATCGTTCATGTGGTGAGTGAACCCTACGGCGCCCATAACTATGGGATAGTGGTTGAGAGTCAGGATGAGCTGGAGCAGCATCTGCATGCCTATGCCAACGGTAAGTTGGGTGAGATTGTCAGGGATGCGCAGATTAAGATGCCACCCCATCTCAAGGTGCACAGCGAGGTACGGACCGGTGGCGTGTTGGGCCAGATACTGCTCGATGCGGAAGAGTACGATGTGGGTATGATAGTGGTCGCCAGTCATGGTCATACTGGGCTGTCTCACCTGCTGAACCCGAGCGTGGCCGAGGAGCTGGCCAACAAGGCCAAGTGCCCCGTGATGGTCGTGAAATAGCCTAGTGCCTGTTGACCTTCTCTGTTTGTTTTATAGCAGTTTGAGGGTGCTTAATATAGGTCAGAGCCAGTGCAGGCTAGTGATTCTACACAAATTGGCTAAGGCCTTAGCGTCGGCAGGTATCCTGATGAAGCTGAGCCGCCAGGGCGTGCAATACCTCTGGCGCCGGCTTGGTATGGGCAAAGGTTCTCAGCCCATAGACGCCCATGATGAAATAGCGAGCCAGGTGTTCAGGGTCCCCCTGGAGTTCTCCCTTATCGACTGCCGAGCTAAATTGCGCCGCAAGCAGCTGCTGCCAGTCTTCTAGCTGCTGCTTGATGGCACTCTCAATCACCTCATCCTGTTGTGCCACCTCATTGAGCGCCTTAGTCAGCAGGCAGGCCTTAGGTGTGCCTTGGCACTGACATTCATCGACTACGCCGGCCAGATACTGTTTGAGCTGTTCAGGGAAGGGGAGGGGCGAGCCGAAGCAGGCGGCCAGTTCGGCTCGTCTGTCTTGCCCATACTGTTCAATTACCGCCAGCAACAGGCCACGCTTGTTGTCGAAGGCGCAGTAGATGGAGCCAGGGTGTAACCCTGTGGCCTTGGTGAGATCTTGCATACTGGTCTTGGCGTAGCCCTTGTCGATAAAGGCATTCATGGCCTGTCTCAGTACCTGTTGGCGATCAAATTCGGCGTTGCGCATCTTGCTCTTGTCGCTGTTTGCTTGGGTGGTAAATGAGATTGTACTTAATTTTGAATGTACGTTCAAAAAAGATCTTGAATCATTTTTCGCCTGGGAGTATCTTGAATGCTCATTCAAGATAGAGAGCCGATTATGACAGCCGATCTGTTTCAGCCTTATGCGCTTAACGCCAGTATTACCCTTAACAACAAGATTTTGATGGCGCCACTTACTCGTTGTCAGGCCGACGATGATCTGGTGCCAACCCAAGCGATGGCTGACTACTATGCTCGCCGTGCCGATGCCGGGCTTATCATCTCGGAGGCGGTGATCATTCGCCCCGACGGTCAGGGCTACCCCAATACTCCGGGCCTGTTTACCCCAGAGCAGATCCAGGGCTGGCAGAAGGTAACCAGCGCGGTACATGCCAAGGGCGGCAAGATCTTCGCCCAGCTGTGGCATACGGGCCGGGTGGCGCATTCTCACTTCTTCGGTGGACAGATCGTGGCGCCGTCGGCGGTAAAGATTGAAGGCACGGTACCGCGTCAGCGCGAGCTGGCCTATGAGATTCCTAAGGCCTTGACCTGTGAGGAGATAGCACAGCTGGTGGCCGACTATTCCCAGGCGGCGGCCAATGCAATCGATGCCGGTTTCGACGGCGTCGAGATCCATGGCGCCAATGCCTACCTTATCGATCAGTTCCTGCATCATGACAGTAACCGTCGCGATGATGAATTTGGCGGCACGCCGGAGAATATGGCGCGCTTCCCGCTGGCCGTGGTGGATGCCATCATTGAGCGTATCGGCCAGGATCGCACCGCGCTGCGGGTGTCGCCGGGTGCTTATGTCAATATGCAGGGTGATAGCCGAGATCGCGCCGTGTTCGACTACTTCTTAAAACAGCTGGAGTCGCGCCAGTTAGCCTACCTGCACGTGGGGATCTTCGACGATGCTCTGACATTCGACTATCTCGACGGGCGAGTGTCGGACTATGTGCGCGCCCATTACAGCCAGACCCTGGTGGGGGTAGGCAGTTACAGCGCCGAGACAGGGGCACAGGCCATTGCCGATGGCCGATTCGATCTGCTGGCGATAGGTCGTCCCTTTATCGCCAACCCAGACTATGTGGTTAGGGTACGCGACAGACAGCCGCTGGTGACTTACTCCGATGAGATGTTGGCCGAGTTGGTTTAAGTCGGCGGGTATATCAGTTAAACAACAAAAAGGGCATATCGCTTAGGCGACATGCCCTTTTTAGTGCGCTTTTCTTAAGCCCTTTTGTTGATGGACTTAGATCAGATCTTCCAGCTCAGGGTGGCGCTGTAGTTCGCCGGCGCGCCATAGAAGGCCTGGGCCCAATAGAGACTGTTGAGGTATTTCTCGTCGGTCACGTTGTTGGCGTTGAGGCTCAACTGAAGGTTGTCGTTAAACCGATAGCGGGCCATAAGATCGACGATGGCGTAGGCATCCTGGCGGGTGACGATCGCCTCGCCCGCATTGTCGAATCCCTCGCCGACCACCCCCTGATTGCGGTAGATATCATCCTGCCAACGCATGTTCGTGCCCACCGAGAGGCCCTCAATGGCGGCTACATCATAGGTGGCGGCAAACTTGAGCAGGCGACTCGGCGTATAGGCAGCCACCTTCGCGGCGTTCTCGTCATCGCCATCTATGTCGAAGTCGGTGAAGCCCAGGCTCAGGTTGAGGCCATCGAACACCTCACCGGCTACTTCTAACTCATAGCCCTTGCTGTTGATGCCATCGGCCCCTATGTAGCGTTGATCGCTTGGCGGCAGAGCGGCGGTGCGGGGATCCGGCACCGCCAGGTTGACCTGCTGAACGTCGAAGTAGGCCAGGCTGGCGATCAGGCGGCCGTCAAACAGCTCGCTCTTAAGGCCTATCTCCTTGCTTTCACCCGTTACTGGGGCCAGCAGGTTGTCGTCGATATCTTTCTCGATTTGCGACTTGAAGGTCTCGGTATAGCTGGCGTAGGCCACGAGTTCTGGGGGGATGCGATAGACGGCGCCCAGGTAGGGAATGAATTGGCTGTCTTCTACATCTTGCACCTTGGCATAGGAGATCCCTTCGGCCTGCCACTTGTTAAAGCGGCCACCGGCGATGAAATGGAAGCCGTCAAACAGGTTGAATCGACCGGTAAAATAGGCGGCCTGCTGCTTGGCACCGACATCGCTGCCACGAGGCTTATCGGCAAACACGGGTTTGGGCGTGTTGCCGTCCCAGGTGTTGAGATCCGGCATGGCCGGGAAGCCATTACCCGTGGTGTAGTCGTACAGCGAGCTGTCGATATAGTCCACCTTGGCATAGTTTACCCCGGCCACCAGTTGGTGATCGCGGCCAAACAGGCTGACTTCACCGTCGACATAGATATCGACCAGATCATGGCTCTCATCCAGATCATATTCGCTGCGGTAACCCGTGAGGCCCAGGCCGGTTTCTCTGTCTGGGGTACCGTAGACGTAGAAGAGCTCAGTGTCTTCGTCTGTGCTCTTGTGGGAGTAGGTGGCACGCAGGCGCCAGTCATCACCGAAGTAATGGCTCAGTTCCACGACGGTATTGTGCTTGATCACTTGCCAGTTAGACCAGTTGGCCGAGGTGTTGGTGGATCTGTCGTAGTGGGTCGGGCTGCCGTCTGTGTAGTAGAGCGGCAGGGCGCCCCAGTTATTGCCGGTGGCATCGTTGTTGATGTAGCTGTGACTGACCGACAGGCTGGTGTCGTCGCTCAGGTTAGCCTCGATAAAGGCATAGAGCACGCTCTTGTCTGTCTCGTAACGGTCGAGGTAGGAGTCTTTCTGCTGTTTCACCGCTACCACTCGGGCGGCAAAGGTGTCGTTGAGGCGGCCGCTGGCGTCGGCCTCGATTCTGGCGTTGTTGAAGCTGCCGTAGCTCGCCTGGAGCTTGAGCTGATGGTCGGCCGTGGGACGCTTGCGGATAAAGTTGACCGTGGCCGAGGGGTTGCCCACGCCCGTCATCAGGCCGTTAGCACCGCGGATCACCTCGATGCGATCATAGATGGCGGTATCTTCGTCGGTATGGTTGTTGCCAGAGGTCAGCGGCAGGCCGACGCCATCGATCTGGAAGTTGGTGATGTCGAAGCCGCGAGCCGTGTAATAGGTGCGGTCTGTCTCGATACGTTCGACATTGATGCCGGTGGCACTGTCCAGGGCGCTGTTGATGTCGTTGAGCTGAAAGTCGTCCAGCTGGGCATCAGTGATCACAGATACCGACTGGGGAATATCGATAATGGCCAGGTCTAGGCGTGAGGCGCCGCCGACCGAGTGGGCATTGTAGCCCTGCACATAGCGGCCGCGAACCTAGAGCTTCTCGATCTGTTGATCACTCTGTTGGTTGTCTTTGTCTGCTTGAGCATTTTGATCTTCTGCGTGGCCTGGCATGGTCGCCATGCTTAGGGCGCAGAAGATAGCGAGCGAAATAGGCTTAAGTTTCATGATCTGTCGTCATCTTAGCAAAAGAGGAATAGTGAGGAGCGGTGCAAGGCCGCTGGGGACTTGGCACGCCAACCAAATTAACGCAACAAAGGATATACAAACTAAGCAGGATTTTAAATGGGAATGGTTATCATTTACTTTTGTGTCGAATGTAAAGGAAAGCGTCAATTTTTAAGCCTGGTGGCTGCATTGCCCTTTGCGTTAGCAAGTTCGTCGGCTTTTTCTATACTCAGTGATGTGACTTGGATCAGATTTTAAGATGAGGCTCCCATGAGAAGAAGCGTAATAAGAATAACTGGTTTGCTACTGATGTCGGCAAGTGCCCTGGTCGATCAGGCGTTGGCGGGCCAGGAGCAGGCTAAGACGAGTTCGACCCCGGCCTTCGACCATGCCAACAGCAATGCAGCCTTCTTGCGCTGCGGCACCCGTACTCCCTCGGATCTCGAGGTGCGCATGTTAAACGAACACCTGAAAGCTTTGAAGAAGCCTGAAGGTGTCGGTAACGGCAATGGCAACGGTAACGGCGGTGGCGGTAATGGTGGTGGTTCCACAGACCCGTACACTGCAATTGGCCACAATATTCCCGTTTATGTACACCTGATCCTGAGCAGTAATGGTGACGGTGATGTATTTGACCTGATAGATGATCAGATGAGCGTGCTTAATAACGCCTTCTCCGGAGCAGGTGGTGGCAGTGGATTCGACACCAAGTTCAGCTTTACCTTAATGGGAACGACAAAAACAACAAACGATGCCTGGTACAGTGCTGGGCCGGGCACCAGTGCCGAGCGTGCTATGAAGCAAAGCCTGCGTCAGGGTGGCGCCGACACGCTTAATATCTATATCTCTAACCCTGGTGGTGGCCTGCTCGGCTGGGCGACCTTTCCCACAGACTATGCCAGCAATCCTAGCGATGATGGCGTGGTGATCCTCAATCAGTCTCTGCCTGGTGGTACCGCCTCACCCTACAACGAAGGCGATACGGCCACCCATGAGGTCGGTCACTGGCTGGGCCTGTATCATACCTTCCAGGGGGGCTGTAATGGTGGAGATCAGGTGGCCGATACTGCGGCCGAGCGTTCGGCGGCCTATGGCTGCCCAACGGGACGCGATACCTGCAGGCGCGATGTTGGTGACGATCCTATCTACAACTTCATGGATTATACCGATGATAGCTGCATGGTCGAGTTCACTCAGGGGCAGTCCGAGCGTGCCGATATCTTAAGCGGTGCCTATCGCTGGCCAAGCAACTAGCCTCATGACAAATCTCATGCTGAAACAGGGCCTATGGTGTCTCGCCATGGGCCTCTGTTTGTGGATGAGTCCAGCTTTGGCTGAGCGGCTGCGCGCACCGGATTTTGTCCCTTGTGAGCGGAACCAGCTGACTTCCTGGCAGGGGGAGGTGTTCAACTACCACAGAAGCGAGACACAGATTGCCTTCGGCATTCGCACCGTCGACGGCACCCTGGAACGTCTGGATATCGCCTATCGTCTTGAGCAGATGCGGTTAAATGGCGGGCTATTTACCCTGCCAGACTGGAAACGGCTCGAGCTGTCTCCCGGCGCACTCAGGCCCTCGGTGCGGGTGAGAGTATGGCGCTGCGATAACGCCGGCGCCATCAGCTTCATGATCGACTGGCTCGAGTGAGCCGAGCTTTCCTGCCCCGATTTAATCGCTGAGCATGGCGGCGACACTGCCGCACAGCGTCATCAGAAACAGAAACCACTTCAATACCTTGGGGCTGACCTTGATGGCCAGCTTGACCGCTAGGTGGGCGCCCACCATGGTACCTGCCGCCAATATGAGTCCGGGAACCCAGAGGATCAGATCTTCCTTTATAAAGATAAGCAGGGAGGCCAGGGTGAAAAACAGCGTACAGAACACCTTGAGGGCATTTGCCCTGACCAGATCATATCTTAGGCTGCCCGCCAGGGCGGCAAGCAAGACGAATCCCACTCCCGCCTGCACGAAGCCGCCATAAATCCCGGCCAGGGTCAGCCAGAACCAGGACTTGGGCGTGTCTTTGACTCTGTTGACCGGGGTGCCCAGCTCGGGGGCTATGATGGCGGGACGCACCAGGATGATGAGCGCCATCAGCAGCATGGTGCCCAGCAGTAGGGGTTTTATCAGCGTGCTGGGGGCGTAGGCGGCCAGGCCCGCACCTATGAAGCCGCCGAGTATGGTCGGCACCAGAATCGGCCCCTTGTCATCCGTATCTAGCTTGCCATGTTTGTGAAAGCCCAGCATGGCGGTGATCGATTGCACCGTCACCCCGACTCGATTGGTGGCATTGGCCACCTCGGCGGGCATGCCCATGACCATCAGGGCTGGCAGGGTAAGGTTAGAGCCGCCGCCGGCCAGGGTGTTGATGATGCCAGCCAAGAAGCCGGTGACGACCAGCAGCAGGCCGTGGGTGAGGGTGATCTCCATGGGTACTCCTTACGCCCTAATGGGGAATGACTCGCTGGATAAGTTAGAAACTCGAGCCAGGTTCGGCGAGAAACGCCAGCTCCTCGTCGGTGGACTTGCGCCCCAGAATCGCATTGCGATGGGGATAGCGGCCGAAACGGTCGATAATCGCCTTGTGTCGCTGCTCGAACGCCAGGTTATTCTCGGCGCCCTCGCGGTTAAAGAGGATCAATGCCACCTCGTGGATCGCCCGGGATTCGCTGTGCATGTAGGGCATGTAGAGAAAGGGCACCTGCTTAGGTTGCAGTTGCTTATCGATACCGGCCGCTACGGCCTCCTGAGCCAGGGCCAAGGCCATGGGATCGGCGGCGAAGGCCTCGGGCGTATCCCGGTAGATGTTACGGCTAAACTGATCCAGTAGGATGATCTCCGCCAGGCGTCCCTGTGGTGTGGTGCGCCAGTGATAGAGTTCGCCCTGTTTTGCCTGGGTGACTAGGTTGCCGAAGCGGCGGGCTATTGTCTGGTCGAAGGCGAGATCTTTGATAAACCAGGCCTTAGGTTCGATCTCTTCGAACCAGAAGCGAATAATCTCGTCTGGCGTGTGGGCTATCCTGTTCATCTCTGCTCCTTATCTCCAGCTATATCCAGTTTTTCGGATCTTGCCTGGTCAAATTTAACGCGGTTTCGGCGATCAATCTAGCCTCTTTCAGGGGAATGTAGGGGATCACTAAGGGGCCTGAAGCTAGGCCTAAGTGCAGGTTAGCCAATGACTTACGCCTCTGACCCGGTGTCTGTGATATACAGATATCCTGAGTCTTACTCAGAGGCACCAGCCGCCAGGTTTGTCCCAGAGCGCCTGTGTGGATCCAGCAGTCGTCGCCCTCCAGCTGATAGCCCCACTGTCGATAGTTGAGATAGAGGCCGACAAGTGCCACCAAGGTGAAGCCGGCAAGGAGTTCGGTGAAGGGGTTGATGCCGACGATTGAGGTTATCATTATGGGGAGCAGCATCAGCAGGGCGGCGCGCCGCCAAAACCAGCCGATATCTATCCCCTGATAACCTGTGGGTAAGGCATTGGCCCTGGCGGCCAAGTTATCTAATCGCTTGAGGGCCTGTGGGATCTCAGCTTGGGTCATGCTGGGGATCAACAGGTGACGCTTGCTCAGCTGCTCAATCTCATTGCCCTTCACCTGTTCAAAATGCACCGTCCAGCGGCCGATTAGCCGGCCTATGGTGGGCTGTTCGAAGCGTACCAGCTGTACCCTGTGTAGGCGCAAGGCATCTTGTTGCTTGGCCAGTATGCCGCCGGTTCTGTGTAGCGTGCCCTGGCGCAGGCTGAGGCGATAGGGATAATACTTAAGCACGGCCGAGGCGATGGAGATTAACGAGAGCAGCAGGGCGAGTAGCGCCAATGCGGCCAGTACCGCCAGGATCTGATAGACAAGCCCGGTGGCGACGTTGGCTTGATACCAGTGCCAGACCCCTTGTACCAGGCTGTTCTGCCCAAGCGATTCCCAGTCTACCTGGCCTATGATGGAGCCCGAGATCAGTGACAGCCAGATGAGGTTGTTCTGATAGAGGCCGAAGATCAAAAGCGCCTTGAGATCTTTGGCGACCACCAGGCCTTCGCTGCGGCGTCCCGATTGGTCGGTGTTGGCCGCTATGGTCTGACGGTCAGCCTGAACCGCCTCATTGTGCCCCTCAATTGATTCGCTGTCGCCTTTAATTGCTTGAGACGGAAATAGCTGTTTCTTGAGTAACATGGCCTGACGGTAGTTAACCGCCGCCAGCACTGCCTCATCTTGCTTGGAGCCAGCCGTTTCCACCACCAGGCTGTAGAGACCTAGGGGGCGAAAGTAGAGGGGCTGCTCCAGCCGCACGTTTTGGATCTTATTGAGTGGGATCTCGTGCGCGCGTTTAAACACTAGCCCCTGGCGTATCCCCAGCTTGGCATCACTGAGCCGGTATCTGTATCTGGCCCACTGCAGGCTGGCATAGGTGAGTGTGATAAGAATAACCCCAAGGCCGACCAGTAGCACCCAGGGAGAATTAAAGCCCTGCTGCCAGCCGGTATAGACCAGGGGGATCAGGGCATAACCATTGGTGAGTATCTGTTTCAGGCTGCCAACGCTGAAGCTGACTATTGACCAGGGAGACAGGCTCGCCCATTGGGCGAAGCGCATACTCATGGGCTATGCCTCATCTTCGCCGGGGGCTTGTTTTTGGGAGGCCTTGGCTAACAGGTGCTTGCGCAGTGGCTCCGCCGTGTCATCGCCCAGACCGGGCAGGCTGATCTCGGCGCTACCACTGCCGGCACTGAAACACTTGAGGGTGTGCTGACGAAAATAGCGCTCCAGCGGTCCCTGAGACAGGCTGACATGTTGTAAGCGGGTATAGGGTAGGGCGATCTTCTTATGCCAAATCAATCCCTTCTGCATGATGAACTCGTGGTCGAATACGCCATAGGCGAAAGAGAGGGCGTAGCGATAACGGCCGTAGCTAACAACGCCCGCCAGGACAAGCAGCAGAGTCACCAGGGCGATGATCAGGCTGCCGGGCAGGTTGAGTAGTATGGCGGCCAGGGGCGCAATGATGAGCAGCGGCGTGAAGATCAGCAGATTCTCTATCTGCACCTGATGCAGATAGGCCCGTTCCAAGGGGGTCAGAGGCACTTCGTCTATGCTGATCCAATCCGGCTGCTCCAGCCTATGCCGGGCCTGCATCGAGGCCGAAGCTTGAGGAGTCACATCTTCCATTTGTCATCCCGCTAAAGTTGGCAATTGACTGACTATAACATCTTTCCTTTGGCTGTCAGCCATTTGCGTCTGTATGAGATGAATCTTTTATGTTACAAGAGTATAAAAAATAATCGTGATAACAAGTTAGAGAAGAGAGGATGTCTTGATCGCCGAGTTATCTAAGCAGAAAATCGCCTTCCTGAGAAAGCTCTACCTGGCCCATATGATCGACGGTGAGCAACACAACTTACTGTCGTTGAACAAGGCCACCTCTATGCCGCGCCGCACCCTGCAAGATGCGATTGCCGCCATGGGGGATATCGGCATTACCTGCACCTTCGTGCAGGACGGCGAGCGCCATAATGCCGGTTACTATCGCCTCAATGACTGGGGGCCTATCGATAAGGCCTGGGTAGCGAGCCATATCGAGACCATCGCCCAGTCGTTAACGCCTAGCCGATAGTTTTGCGGTATTGAATAGTGCGAATCTGAGAGGTTTAGTTATTTAGCAGGTAGAAGCCGATAAAGCCTAACCAGCTGAGGGCCAGTAGCAGCCAGGGCAGCTTGCGGCTGGTCGGCGTCTCTTGGCGCGACTCACTCTGTTGTTCGATGGGTTGACGCTGCTTTTCCTTCAAGACTTGTTTACGCTGCTTATCCCTGTCTCTGGCCTTACTCTTCTGGCGCTTCTTATATTCGGCGATCCCTTTCTCTATCCCCTGGGCGATAAGCTTGGTCTGTTCCTTGGTTTGCCCGGGTTTCTGGGTGGCCTTGGCAATTTTCATCGCCTCATCTTTGGTTTCGTTGGAGATCTGCTGCGCCATAAGGTCATTAAGCTGATGAATGATGGCCTCACTATAACATGAGTCGGCCGCCAGGGTTATGGACCTTGTTTGCTGGTATAGCCTTCGCCCCTATACCATAGTATGGGTATGATTTAGTTAAGTTATCGCTTAACCTGTCTGTGGCAAATTCAATCAATAATAATACCCTGCTATCAAGGACAAGATCATGCTCAATAAGGCCGCAAAACCTCTGGTCAAGTTGGTCGACCGCTATCTGCCCGACCCCTATATTTTCGTGTTACTCCTCACCCTGCTGGTATTCATTGCCGCAATGCTGGTGGAGCAGCAGAGCCCCTTGCAACTGGTTACCTACTGGGGCCAAGGTTTCTGGGCCCTGCTGAGTTTCTCCATGCAGATGCTGCTGGTGCTGGTGGCCGGTTATATGCTGGCCAGTTCGCCGCCCATTAAGCGCCTGTTAGATGGTATCGCCGCCCTGGCCAAGAGTGCGTCCCAGGCGATCATCCTGGTGACGCTAGTGTCGCTGCTGGCCAGCTGGATCAACTGGGGCTTCGGCCTAGTGGTGGGCGCCCTGTTTGCCAAGGCGTTGGCGCGTCAGGTGAAGGTGGATTATCGACTCTTGGTGGCCAGTGCCTATTCGGGCTTCGTGGTCTGGCACGGCGGCCTGGCGGGTTCGATTCCCCTGACCATAGCCACCAAGGGGCATTTTGCCGAAGATAAGATAGGCATTATCCCTACGGACACGACTATCTTCGCCGGATTTAACCTGGCGCTGGTGGCGATCCTCTTCGTGCTCATCCCCTTGGTTAATCGCTTCATGCTGCCGAGCCAGGAGGAGAGCATCTATGTCGATAAGGAAAAGTTAGCTGAGCCCGAGGTCAAGACAGAGGCTGTCACCCGCCCGGCGGATTACCTGGAAAACAGCCGGTTGCTGGCCTGGGCCGTGGGTGGTGCCGGCCTGGTATATCTGGGGCAATACTTCTTCGCCTCTGGGGGCAAGCTCAACCTGAATATCGTCAACTACCTGTTCCTGTTTCTCGCCATCATATTGCATCAGACGCCCCGCAGCCTGCTGACCAGCCTCAATGAGGCGATTAAGGGCGGTGCCGGCATAGTGATCCAGTTCCCCTTCTATGCGGGGATCATGGCGCTCATGGTGCAGTCTGGCCTGGCACAGAGCATCTCCTCAGGCTTCGTGGCCATCGCCAGCGCCGAGACCCTACCGTTCTGGAGCTTTATCAGCGCCGGTATCGTTAATATCTTCGTACCCTCGGGGGGGGGCCAGTGGGCGGTGCAGGCCCCCATCATGTTACCGGCGGCCGAGGCGCTGGGCGCAGATGTGGCGCGTATCGCCATGGCGGTGGCCTGGGGCGATGCCTGGACCAATCTCATCCAACCCTTCTGGGCTCTGCCCGTGCTGGCGATCGCCGGCCTCAAGGCGCGGGACATCATGGGCTTCTGCCTGATGCAGCTGATCATCACAGGCATAGTGATCAGCATAGGCCTGACCTGGTTCTAGTCAGCGCTCTGTTAAAGCAGAATGAGGTGACAAACAAAACCCGCTTTTCCCGGCGGGTTTTGTTATTCTGTCAGCCAAGTGTCGCGCGCTGACTAAAAGGAATGCCAGCTTGTCTCAATCTCTCTCTCCCGCCGTACCTCAGCACAGGAAACCCAGCCCTAAGCGGTCGGTTTTGCCCTGGATCGGCAGTTTCCTGCGTCCCTATCGTGGCAAGGTGATCGCCGCCATAGTGTTTCTGTTTATCGGCTCCCTCGCCTGGCTGTCGCTGGGCCAGGGGGTACGCCTCATGGTGGACGAAGGTTTCCTCAGGGAAAATAGCGAGCGCCTCAACGAGATCATCTTGTTGGTGATAGGCATCACCGCGCTGAGTAGTTCGGCCATCTTCTGCCGCTTCTATCTGATGACTTGGCTGGGGGAGCGGGTAAGCGCCGATATTCGCCTTAAGGTGTATGACCATCTGCTTAAGCTCTCGCCTGGGTTCTACACCAGGCTGCGCACCGGGGAGGTGATCTCCCGCTTCACCGCCGATGCCACCCTGTTGCAATCTGTGGTGGGCTCCAGTCTCTCCATGGCGCTGCGGGCCAGCGTCACAGTCGTCGGTGGTCTGGTGATGATGGCGATCACCAGCCTTAAGCTGACCGCCCTGGTGCTGCTCGCCGTGCCCCTGGTGCTCGGGCCTATCTTCTTCTTTGGCCGTAAGGTGCGCGAGCTGTCGCGTAAAAGCCAAGACAGGGTCGGGGATCTGGGGGCCTATGTGGATGAGTCACTGCACGAGATCCATACGGTGCAGGCCTACTGCCACGAGGATCGCGACAGGCAGCTGTTCTTCGAGCGGGTCGAGGCGGTGATGGAGGCGGCCAGGGGACGCATCAAGTACCGGGCGATACTCATCTCTCTGGTGATGTTTCTCAGTATCTTGGCCATCGCCCTGATCACCTGGGTGGGCGCCAAGGATGTGATGGCTGGGGCGATCACGCCGGGTGAACTATCCGCCTTCATGTTCTACGCCGTGATGGTGGCAGGTGCCGTGGCGACCATCAGCGAGGTGATAGGTGAAATCCAGCGCGCCGCCGGTGCCACAGAGCGACTGATAGAGCTGGTGGAGACGCCTATCGATATTCCAGTTGCGGCAAGGCCGCTAAGCCTGCCGAGCAAGGTACGCGGCGAACTGAGCCTCAAGCAGGTGCGTTTCAGTTATCGCACCCTGGCAAATCAGGAAGGCGCTCAAGATGACAAGGTTGACCGCCTTGAGGCACAGAATGAGGGGCAAAATGAGGTGATTCGCGGTCTTAGCCTGCATATTCGCCCCGGTGAGCGGGTGGCATTGGTGGGCGCCAGCGGTGCGGGCAAGAGTACCCTGTTCGAGCTTTTGCAGCGCTTCTATGTGCTAGACAGCGGGGTGATTGCCTTAGATGGTATCGACATCGCCAGTCTGAGTCCGCAGCTGCTACGTCAACAATATGCCCTGGTACCCCAGGAGTCGGTGATCTTCGCCACCAGCGTGCTGGAGAATGTGCGTTACGGTCGCCCCGACGCCAGCCTGGAGGAGGTGCAGGCGGCCTGTGTCGCCGCCCGCGCCGACGAGTTTATTTCTGACTTTAGCGAGGGCTATCAGACCTATCTGGGTGAGCGCGGCGTGCGCCTGTCGGGCGGACAGAAGCAGCGTATCGCCATCGCCCGGGCGATACTGGCAGACAGGCCGGTATTGCTGCTCGACGAGGCAACCAGCGCACTGGATGCGGTGAGCGAACAGAAGGTGAAACAGGCCCTGGATGTCTTGATGCAGGGACGAACCACGCTGATCATCGCCCATCGCCTGGCCACAGTGCTCAACGCCGACCGTATCCTGGTGATGGATAAGGGAGAGCTGGTGGCCAGCGGTACCCATGGCGAGCTGATGCAGAGCAGCAGCCTTTATCGTGAATTTGCCAGTTTACAGCTACTGAGCGAGGAGAGTCATTTGCAAGTGAATGATTGATACTCTTCAGTTAAGTTGTATTAGTTCAGTTAAGTTACGGTAGGTGTGCGAGCAGTATTGGCTTCTTATATTACTATGCAGAATAACCCCTTTAGGCGACCTCGGCGAAACTGCGTCATTTTCAACGCATCACACACTAACGTTAAGACTATTCGTTCACTTATTGACTAGGAGACTGGCGTTCGGGAATAAAAATCAATAATCACCGCTAGATACAGCTAACCTTCATTCGTCATTAGGTAAGTGTTATCACTGACATTATTAAAAAGTTATTAACCCATAAAATTTTGCAGTCAAACGAATTTGCCGAATTATTAGGTGTATTATGGTCTGTTGATCTTTTTTGCCACTACAGTTAGAAAGCGTTCTAGACGATTTCTTTGTTGTTCGCCATTCACATAGAGTAGCTATGTGAATGGCTCTCGCTTTGCGAAAAACGCGTTTAAATTGAACAAAAATTAAACTTGAAAGATCAACAGGCCCTAATGAATTAAAAAGCTGTAATCATTGATTCTATGTCCATCTTGTTCATTTCAAACAGATCCGTAACACTATGGCGGCGGTAGCCGCCTACACCGTTTACAACGTAAGATTGATAATCGTCAATACCAATCATATTGCAAATCCCACGCATATACTGATCATCAAAAGCAAACTTCGCTTGTAGACCTTGAGAGTAATCCCCTCCACGAGCACCTATATAGATCATTTTACCACCGCATAAACCTTGAGAACGGCCTTGATCGTCATATCGAAACATAATGTTCGGTATGATAATGGTGTCCAAATATGCTTTTAATGTTGACGGAATGGTTAAATTCCACATCGGTGCAACAACGATATATTTGTCATATGACTTAAATTTTTGAGCTTCTTGAACAATGAAGAGAAGGAAGAAGCGTTAGAGTGGTTAGTTGAGTATTTGACTGTCGATCACCAAGACTTTTACGATAAGTTTCGAGATAACCTGCGCAAGAAGAAAAAGAGAGCACAAAAAAAGAAAGTCCAAACGCGAAAGTCAAATGTTGAAGAAAAAGTGAATGAAGTAGGCAAGCGAGCTCATAAAATGTTTCCTAAGTAGTAATCTCTGTAGCAGAAATAAAATGATATGGGATGAGTCTCTACTGCATTTAAGCTCGTATGGTCTGAGTGATACAGATATCTGATAGCGGTCAACAAACAAAAGCCTCAAACACTGAGGCCTTTGTGAGTATAAATGGGAATCACTTAAGGTAGCTTTATGAAATTTCCAAATTCAGTACTTAGCGCATGAGCAGCCATTATTTCAGTATTGATAAGATTTCCTCTTGCCAGACCTACAGCTAAAGAGCTTCCTGGGTGAAATGCTTGTGTTATGTTTGTAAAAACTATCTTCTGTTGTTTAGCAATATCTTTAACATCTCGGCTTTTTAGACGGTCAAACTCAATGATAGAGTCTTTGTAACTGGTGGCTGGCGCCATCAATTCATCTATTTTAATGAATGAATCTAACAGGTCCTCTAATGTTCCTTCAGTGTTAGAGTCATTTGTGAAAATAAAAGTCCCAATCTCACCATGTTCTTCGGTTGTTCGCCATTGAACTTTTTCATTAAAATTTTCAAAATCAGTTACTACTTCTCTAATTTTTTCTGATAGATTTTCTAGAGTAGTCGTTAATCCGCCGTCATCCATATGATCATAATCTGCATCTAGAATAAATGCATGCCTAACAGCATCTACTTTATAAAAATCAGGCTTTTCAAGAAGTCTTTTACTTTTGGTTATATTAGACATAGCTGCTTGCAAACTACTTTTTCCGCCAGTAGCAAAAAGGCAAACGTAATGATTATTAGCTAGAGCGTAAATCTTATTTGGCATGAATATATTAAGAGGCAAACCAAATCTAATATTGTTAGTGTTAATCTCTTTAATTGCACTTTCAACCATGCTTTCCAGTATTTTTGGTAGATCTTTAACTTTCTTAACTTCCCCCTCAGTTAGGTCGAGTACCTCAATAATTTTTGCTAGAAAAGCAACGTCATGTAGACCTTCACAATATAAAAATGACAATCTAATCATTGCTTAGTGCCTCTAATATCTAAGTTGATATAATCAATTAACTCCTCCAAAGCTTCTCCAGAGAAATGCTCGACTTTACTTTCATCCGAATCAATAGCATATGCAGATATTTGCTCATTTTTAAATTTATTAGAGATGAACGCATCGATACATTCTTTACTATGCGAAGTAGCAAATACTTGGACATTGTATTGATCTGCTAGTTCTTGTATTAGTTTTGTAAACTGGCAAAGAAGGTCTTTATGTATGCCATTTTCGATTTCATCAAGTAGTAGTATTCCGTTAGAACAAGCTGCGAACTTAATTCCTAAGTAAAATATTTTTTGCAAACCATCGCCATATAATGATAGATCCATATTTAGAGATGCATCATCATAAGTTACAACAAATGTACCATCGTTATCAGATAGCTCTATATCGACAATTGAGTTGTCAATATTATTCCGGATGAATGAGATTACTTTTGACTTAGTGCCATTGGAGACAGACTTTTTGTAGCACTCAGTAAAAACAAGCTCGTCATCAATACTTGATGAGAAAGATATTACGCTATTGCATAGTGAATGATTCGTAGACGCATAATGCTGAACTTTCTTTTCATAGTAGTCTGAGTGATACGTGTAACTATTTTCTAAATAGTTACAAGATGATGTGAATCTCCCAATAAAGCCGGACATGTTTTTTGTTTCAGATTCAAGAGTATCGTCAATATAGCTGTTGAGTGATAGCGGTTTATTGTTGAATTCGGCAAAAAGTTTTATCTCTTTAGGTAGAGTGCTGAAAATATTTGAATACTTTAGTTCACCATGATGCTTCTTTCGATGTCTATTCATTGTTTGAAAAGCTTGAGTATCTCCAAGCTTCGTCATCATATAGAATGCTTCTAGTAGAGAGCTTTTACCCGCATTATTAATACCAGCAAAAATGTTGACTCGGTTTAAATTTTTAACATGTAATGATTTAAACCTTTTATAGCGCTCTACATTAAAACTAGTAAAGTGTGAGGTACAACTTTCCACGATAGGCTTTTTGCTAAACGGGTTTGTGCTGGTATCATCATCTGAATGATTCCTCGTGACTAGCAATGCGTTGAGTTTTTTAATACAGCTCTGTATTAGACTTGATTGCTTATCGTCAATTAAGAAAGAGTAACCGAACGAAATATTGATCTGTTCATCTATAACTGACAACGCGTTTTCTAGTTTATTTTTTCCAAGAACTTCGCTGCTTAGAGTCGCTTGTAGTAGATTTCTTGTAGTTTCAAGGTTCGATATAGCCTTCTCATCATCGATTATTTTTGCAAGCTCACGAATTTGAAGAGCAGTTTCGATAATTGGCTCTTGAATGTGGGTAACATATTCATCTTCATCTTCAGGATCGATTTCTTCTACTTCGACTGGAGAGACAAAAGAGAACAAGCGTTCAAGCCTAGATTTGTCTGCCAACCTAAAATCGATATCAGTTGCGGCAAGGTTTAGCCATTCTTTAATCTTTGGGCTTTTGACAATCTCACGGAAAGTCGAGTATTTTTCATCACTAAAGTTGTCACCATAGTCACTTTCTTTATACAATTCGATAAGAGATAAAGTCCGTAATGTTGTTCTGAGTTCGACTTTGGATATTGTATATGTATTGCATATCTCAGCTTCACTAAGTGAATCTTTAAGCATTAAGTTCTCTATGAACTTCGCCTGATTAATGGCACTCCATTTTTTACTTCCGCTGATATGTTTTAAGCCCATTATGACTTTTCTAATAGCGTAGTTATCACCTTTGTGGCAGATTACGGGTATGCTACGAAAAATATCTGGATCAAAATTGCCAATATCTTCGCCACTCTCAAACTGTTCTTTTAAGAACAGCAAAGTTGCTAATCTGCGATTACCCTCTATAACAACAGCTTTGTCTTTATCGTAATATCTGACAATTATCTTCTCGGTTGGAATGTAAGAATGTTGCTTGAAGCTTGATATTAGGTCTGAAAGGTTGTTGTTGCCTTTCCCTGAGATTAAGCGAAGAGTTTTGTTTTGAGTACTAGTTTCTGCAATCTTGTCTTCGTCAACTTCTTCAGAAACATTAAGTCGAGGATTATTGGGGTCTAGCAAAATTGAGTCGATATCGTAGTATGTATCGGCTAGGAGATTTTCAATCTTATCCATATGATATCTCTGATAAATGTACCTATAGTTAACATTACTTGGGTATAGTAAGTCTTTTTTTGTATAAAAAAACAGCAAAGTGTTTTGCAAGAAACTACCAGAACAAAAACATATCTTAAGTCCCACCATTTTCCCATACACATTGCGAATCTAACCATATCTTCATCAATCGCTAAGGTTGAGTTATTGAAGCCGATAACTCTGTTATCTTGCGAGTGTTAGACTTCGTTGAGAGAGTAGGCCGTTTATATCGACTAGCGACATGACGTTTACGGTCTGATGTAAGTGCTTGAATCTCATTTTATTGCCATCAAGCTTATAGTATCAGTATGTATTTTTTTTGCCATGCACTGCTTACCCAGTACTGTACGAATATAGTAAGTGTTATAACAAATATGTCCAAGTATGTGGAGTCGTACTTTCATTGTATGATGCACAATGATCGTCTTGATAGCTTATTCAGCTAAAGCTAACTCGATGGAGTGAAACACAAAAGGGCGCTGGTTAAGGCGCCCTGGTTACGGCTTTCGAATCAAAGCCGATGATTTAGCAAGCTATTTTCTTAACTCACGTCGTAGTATCTTGCCCACGGTCGATTTGGGCAGTGCTGGCATAAAATCGATGATCTTGGGCAGCTTGTAGGCGGCCAGCTGGCTGCGGCAATGGTCGAGCAGGTTCTGCTTCATCTCCTCGTTTGCCCGTTCTGGTTCTCGCAACACTATGGCGGCCTTGACCGCCTCGCCGCTGCGACTGTCCTCGACGCCAATCACGGCGCACTCCAGCACGCTTTCATGGGCGGCCAGCACATCTTCCACCTCGTTGGGATAGACGTTGAAGCCTGAGACGATGATCATATCTTTCTTACGATCCACTATCTTGTGCATGCCATCTTCTGTGGCCAGGGCGATATCCCCCGTCTTAAAAAAGCCGTCCGGCGTCATCACCTTGGCGGTCTCCTCCGGCTTTTGCCAGTAACCGCTCATCACCTGTGGTCCCTTGACCGCCAATTCGCCTATCTCACCCTGCGGCACCTCCTGGTCGTTGGTGTCGAGGATCTTCACCTGAGTATCTATTACGGGTCGCCCTATGGTGCCCAGACACTCTAGCCCAGGCGCGTTGAGGGAGACCACGGGGGAGGTTTCCGACAAGCCATAGCCTTCACTTATGGTGCAGCCCGTGGTGGATTGCCAGATGCTGGCCGCCGCCTGGGTCAGTGCCGTGCCGCCTGAGATGGTGATCTTGAGATGACTAAAGTCCAGCGCCTGGAAGGCCTGCTGATGGCAGAGGCCGACAAACAGGGTGTTGAGGCCGGCAAACCCGGTGAAGGCATGTTGCGACATGGTCTGGATAAGGCCGCTGATGTCTCTCGGGTTGGGGACGAGTACGCTGCAGCCGCCCTGTTCGAAGTAGACGAAGTTCACCATGAAGGCGTAGATATGGTAGATGGGCAGGGGCGCGACGAAGATCTCCTCGCCCTCGACAAACTTGCTCGCCAGTCGCGACTGCACCTGTAACATGTTGGCCAGCAGGTTAGTGTGGCTGAGCATGGCGCCCTTTGAGAGACCCGTGGTGCCGCCCGTGTATTGCAGCGCCGCCAGGCTAGCTTGCTCGACCCGTACCGGGCGATATTCTGCCTCGGCGCCCAAGGCTAATACCTGGGTAAAGCCTATGTGCGCGAGGGGGCTATCGGCTTGAGGCTGGGGAGCGAGCAGATCCAGCGGATGGGTGGCGATCACCGTCTCTATCTGGGTCTCGGGGATCACGCCTTCCAGTGTGGGCAAAAGATCGCTCAGCACCACCAAGGCCTTGGCGCCCGAGTCTCGGTATTGGTGAATCAGCTCTCTCTGGGTGTACAAGGGATTGGTGTTGACCAGCACCAAACCGGCCCGCAGCGCGCCGTAGGCGGCGATGACAAACTGGGTGAGATTGGGGAGCTGGATGGCCACCTTGTCGCCCACCTCCAGCTGAGTATGTTGTTGCAGGTAGGCGGCGAAGTGGCGGGAGTCGCGTTCTATGTCGGCAAAGCTACTGGCCTTGCCCAGGCATACATAGGCTGTCTTATCGCCATAGCGCTCGGCGGCGATTTCGATCAGATCGATCAATGAAGCATATTTCTCCAGGTCTACATGGACGTGAGAATCATAGGCCATGGACGCGTCTCCTCTGGTTATTATTGTGGGTATGATTAGGCGTCAGCTAAAAATCAAACAGGTGTTTAGACTGTGCTAAAAATCACCTCAGGTCAACTACCGTCGGCAGGAAATAAAACAGGTGTTTAATGCATATCTATATGT